>CBHTTW010000389.1:0-3008 GCA_966096025.1 uncultured Alphaproteobacteria bacterium
TCGTCCGTCCGCTGGCTCACCGCCCCCCCCCGCGCCGCCCCCCGCCCCCCTCGGCCGGGGATGACAAGGCGTGGATTTGCGACCCGGCCTTTAAAAACCTGCAACAAACAAGGTGAACACTGGCGCATCGGCAGCCCGTCCGGGCTGTCGTCTCAAGATATTGCTGATGAGCAAGCGCCCGCCCAGGACGGCTTTTTGGATATTGGCCGGCATCGTGGCGCTGGTGGCGGTGGCGATTGTGTCGGCGGTCCGGCATGGCCCGCTGCGCTGACGCGTTTAGTGGAGGCGGCTGACCGCGACCAAAGGCGAGGGGGTGTTGTCGCTGGGGTGATTGTCCCAGAACAGCAGCGCCAGGCCGGCGGCGATCATCACCAGGGCGATGACCCATGGGCGCAGGTCGCCATTGTTGGGCGATGCATGATTGCCCGGAGATGCATGATTGAAAGTGCTGTTGGCCATTTTCCCTCGCGGGTGCGCAATAAGGCATCGCGCCTGTGCGGGCAATCTTTAAATCCGCCGGATGACAATTCTATATGCGCCGGTGCGAATTGCCGACTTAACAGGCGCAAAGCTGCTGGATTTTTGCAATTAACTTTAATAACGAGCGCGAATCACGCGCGCCAAGCCGCGCCGGACGTACATTCGGCGGCGCAGGACGCAAATTTACCGGCGGCGGCCCGTCTGGTTGGCGAGACTGAGGCTGTTGCCGGGCCCGGTGACCGGCTCGCGCGGATGAATCCCGATGGCGGCGGGGGCTTTGGCGCCACGGCTTCCGCCGCTCTGCTGATAGTCGATCATCGCTTCCAGGGCATCGATTTGCGCCGGGATCAGGTCGTCGAATTCCTTGCCGCCATGCCCCATGCCGGGAATGTAATAGACCGCCAGCAGCTTTTCGGCTTCCGATGATCCAATGGTCTTGGCGACCAGCTCCTTATAGCCTTCGCCTTCGCCCGCGCTCACAATGGCGTCGGCTGTTCCGTGCATGATGATAAGCGGCCGGGCCAGATGGCCATGGCAATCCTGGCGCCGCATGTCGATCTGGATATAGGCCGGGCTGGTCAACGGATTCCACAGCTTGACCTCTTCATCGCTCGGCCGGCCGCCGCTGGGATGGTAGGTCTCGTCCCATCGCGGCACGGAATCGTGAAGATAACCCACAAGGCCTTTGTAGCTGCTTTTCCACTCCGCCTCGGAGCCGAACCAGCGGCCGTCATTATATTGGAAGCCGTTGGTGAGCCGCATCGGGATGTCGTAAATGTTGCGCAACGCCGTGAGCTGGTCCTTTGACAGGGCAGGGGTCAGGCGTTCCCGGAAGGGGTTCCATCGCGGGTTGCTGGCGCGCGCGGCGATGATGTCGTCGATGCGCGGCGCGATCACGTCATAGTTGCGCGCCAGCTGGGCCACGCTGCCCCATTGGGTCAGCTGCGAGTTGTAGCCGTATCCGGAAATGCCGCCATCGAACATCTGGGGATAGGCCTCGACCATCCACCGTGTGTGATGGCCGCCATTGGAGCCGCCGACCAGCAAGGTGCGCGACGCGGCGCGTCCGTAATGGGTCTGAACCAGCGCCCTGGTATAGACCGTCAATTCCACCAGGCTCTGGCGGGACTCGTAATAGTCGTCCTGGGGATTGCCGGCGATGGTCGCGCGGGACCAGCCTTCGTCGCAGGTGGCGAAGGCGTAGCCCTTGCCGATGGCGGCGGTGAGGAATGCTCCGGCGCTGTTTTCCGTTCCCGAAAAGCCGCGCGTATGGATGGCGATTTTTCCATTCCATGCCACGGGCAGAAGGATCTGGAATTTGACGTCGGACCGCATCAGGCCGTGGATATAGCGGTGCGGGACTGGCATGGCCTGGACCTGGTCGGTGTCGAAGCTTGCCGCGACACCCTCCAGCGCGAAGGCCGGGGTTGCGGCCAGCGGCAACGCCGCGGCGCCAAGAAACACGCGTCTGCGATTCATACCCAAAGTCATGGCCCCCGCTTTACTTGGTGACGTTACGATGTTCGCCGGAACCGTTCAAACGCTCCGCCTGTCGTCGCTGCCAGGCCAGGCAGTCCTGCTTCACATCGTCATAGACGGCTTCCGCCGGGCCCACGCCATGGCTATAGGCATCCATCGCGCTTCCCGTGGCGATGGCCTTGCAGTCTTCCCCGCGCCGGGCCGCCTGCACCCCGAAACTGTCGTCTTCGGGCCGGGCGCAGCCGCAAAGCAACAGAAGCGCAAGGAAGACGCGGGCGCGCGCTGGCCTTCTCACCTTCGTTCTCCGCTTGGTGTTTTCGTGCCGGACCATAGCATCGCCAGGCATCAATGTCCGCCTTGCGCCAATAGCGGGCATTCCCAAAGTCTTCGCCAGGTGCAAAGGGCCCTGCCGAAGCGCAGAGCCCTCTTGTCCAAAGATTGCGAGGCCTATTTCGCGGTGACGGTGATGAAGCGCAACGCCGTCGTGCCGATATTCTTCACCGAAGCGGGATGGCGGTCGGTCGCCAAAACGATCAGCGCGGTGCCGGCCGTGCGGGTCACGGTTTCCTTTTTGCCGTCGGCATAGGTGTATTCGAGCGTCCCGCCGGAAAGATAATAGCGCGTCAGAAACGGCCCTTTCTGGTCGGCTATTTTCGTCGTGGCGCCTGCCGCCAAGGTGCCCTCCGAGACGGTTGCCTTGCTGTTTTCGGCGAGCGGTTTTGCCGGGACTTGCGCCAGGGTCGGCGCCGACAGCGCCAGCGAAAGCGTCAGGGCGCATGCGGAATGGCCAAATATTTTCAGATTGCGGGTCATGTTTTTTTCCTCTGTTTTGAAACCGATTGTCCTTTCGAAATTGAAAGGCGAAGCGGCAGTGAGGCAAAATCAAAAACCTGATGGTGTGGATGGATACGCTGCCTTTACGGGGCCCCCCTTTCTGCTTCAAACCTGGACGGCGTGCGCGGGGCGGGATTGGCGCGCCGTGGCGAGATCAGTCGCCAATCCGGCGGTATCGGGCATGGCGGACGCCTGGGCGTCCGCGCCTTGTTTTT
>CBHTTW010000390.1:0-2996 GCA_966096025.1 uncultured Alphaproteobacteria bacterium
TCTGTCGTCGAAGAGGCGGCGGAACAGGAAATCCAGGAAGGCTGGATCATCAATGAAGTGCACAGGGGCGTGCCGCTGCCGGGCCTTTATCCGCCGAACGAGGAAACCAAGGCGCGTTATGCCGCCTGGCGGAAAGAGAACAAGAAGTAGCGCTTCTTACTCAATGAATTCCCGCAGCCGCCCATAACTCAATTCGATATGCCGCCGCATTGCGGCTTCCGCCTTGGCGCCGTCGCGGGCGCGGATGGCGGCGATGATGGCATTATGCTCATGCACCGCTTCTTCCGCGATTTCGCTGCGGAAACAGGAGCGGAAGATATGAACATGGATGTGCAATCGGGCGAGCGAATCCGCGATCAGGTGATTGCCCGCGCCTTGCGCGATCAGGCGATGGAAATCGGTGTCCATGTCGGCAAAGGCATCGTGGCTGGACGCACTCTCACCGCTGGCCAAGGCCGCCATGTCGCTGCCGGACATGCCTTCGGCCGCCTTGCGCGCGGCGTGCGGTTCGATCAACAGACGGAATTCGAACAGATCGTCGAGCTGGGCGCGGTCCATGCGCGGCGACGTGGCATAGCCGGCAAAATGCCGTTTGCTGACCAGGCCATTGGCTTCCAGCATGGACAGCGCTTCGCGGATCGGGGTCTGCGAAACGCCCAATTCCCGCGCCAGACTGTCGACCGAAACCCTGGAATCGGGCGGCAGGCGCAAAGACATGATGTCGGCCCGGATCCGGCGATAGACCTCTTCCGCCAGGCCGGAGGGGCGGCTGATCGGCCGATAGGCGTCGTTCGTTTGGACCATGTGCGGAACTTTTCCCACAGAAAGACTGGTTTTTGCCATTGACCAGGTAGAGCATAACCCATACGGTCCGCAGATCATATAGGATATTTGATCTTTGCTGGTCTCTGTCGAGGACGTCCGCAAACTGGCCGAGGGCATTCTGACCGCCAATGGCGTGCCGCAGAGCCATGCCCGCATCCAGGCCAGCCTGTTCATCGAAGCCGAAATGCGCGCCATTCCCAGTCACGGGCTTTTGCGCCTGCGCCGGGTGATCGAGCGCATTCATGCCGGCCTGTCGGTGCCCGGCGCCAGCGGCGAGCAGAATTGGGCGGCGCGGAGCTTTCTCAGTGTCGACGGTCAGCGGGGCCTGGGTCCGGTGGTGGCCATGGCGGCGCTGGACACCATCATTCCGCGCGCCCGCGAAGATGGCATCGCCATCGCCGCCGTGCGCAACACCAATCACCTGGGCGCGCTTGCCTATTACGCCGAAGATGTGGCCAACAAAGGCCTGACCTGCATCGCCCTGACCATTTCCGAAGCCCTGGTGCATCCCTTCGGCGGGCGCAAGGCGATGATCGGCACCAACCCCATCGCCATCGGCGTTCCCGCCTCGCCCCACCCGATGGTGCTGGACATGGCGACCGGCCTGGTTTCCATGGGCAAGATTCACGATCACGCCAATCGCGGCGCGCCGATCCCGCTGGGCTGGGCGCTGGACGAAAATGGCGATCCCACCACCGATGCCAGCGCCGCCAAGAAAGGCGCCATCGCGCCGTTCGGCGGCGCCAAGGGCTATGCGTTGGGCATCGCGTTTGAAGTGTTGGTGGCGAGCCTTGCGGCTTCCGCCATCGGCACCGATGTCAAAGGCACCTTGGATTCGGTGAATGTCTCCAACAAGGGCGACCTGTTCATCGTCATCGCCCCGCCGCATGCCGAGGCCGCCAAGGCCTTGGTGACGGACTATCTCAACGACATTCGCGCGGCGGCGCCGGCCGATCCCGAGCATCCGGTGCTGGCGCCGGGCGACCGCGCCCACAAGGCAGCCGCGCAATCGGCAAAGCGCGGCGTCTATCTCGACGACGGACTGTGGAACGACCTGCAAAAGCTGGCGGCGGAATCGCGAAAGGAAAAAACCTCATGAGTCCTATTTTCGGCGCCTTGCGCCTGCCCGCTTCGGTGATTTTCGGTTCCGGCCAGCGCGCCGCCATCGGCATGATGACGGCCCAGATCGGCAAGCGCGCCTTGATCTGCACCGATGCCCGGCTGGGCGGCGATGCCCAGTTCAAGGCGATCGTCGCCGACATCCAGGCCAATGGCGTGGCAGTAAAGGTCTATGACCGCACCGAGGCCGACCTGCCGATCAACGGCATTTCCGGCTGCGTCGCCGAATGCGCCGATTTCAAGCCCGATATGGTGTTGGGGATCGGCGGCGGCTCCTGCATGGACATGGCCAAATGCGTGGCGGTGTTGCTGCAGCATGGCGGTTCTTTGCGCGACTATTATGGCGAGAACAAAATCCCCGGCCCGGTGGCGCCGGTGATCGCGGTACCGACCACATCGGGCACCGGCTCGGAAGTCACGCCGGTGGCGGTGATCGCCGATACCGAGCGCGGCACCAAGGTGGGCATTTCCAGCCCCTATCTGATTCCCCGTATCGCAGTGTGCGATCCGGAAATGACCGTCAGCTGTCCGCCCAGCCTGACCGCGGTGAGCGGCGCCGACGCGCTGACCCATGCCATTGAAAGCTTCACCGCCGCCAGCCGCGAGGTGACGCCGGACCTGACGGTGAAGAATGTGTTCGTGGGCAAGAATGTGCTCAGCGACACATTCGGCCTTTTGGCGCTCACAAATATCTTCAAGGCGCTGCGCACCGCGGTGAAGGACGGTAAGAATATCGAAGCGCGCGAGCAGATGATGCTGGCCTCGCTGGCGGCCGGCTGCGCTTTCGGCGCGGCGGGCACGGCGGCGGCGCATGCCATCCAGTATCCGGTGGGCAATGAAACCCACACCCCGCACGGCATGGGCGTGGCGCTGTTGATGCCCTATGTGATGGAGTTCAACCGCCCCAATTGCGTGGCGGCCTTCGCCCAGATCGGCCGCGCCATCGGCCTGTCCGGCACGGACGAAGAACTCTCCCGCAAGCTGATCGATGAAGTGGCCAGGCTGCTCAAGGATATCGGCATTCCGGTGACCTTGAAGGAGCTGGGCCTGCC
>CBHTTW010000391.1:0-2993 GCA_966096025.1 uncultured Alphaproteobacteria bacterium
CCAATTCGCCCAGGCCGATGTCGCCTATGTGATCGGCGCCAATGACGTGACCAATCCGTCGGCCAAGACCGATCCCAAATCGCCCATCTTCGGCATGCCCATCCTGGACGTGGAAAAGGCCAAGACCGTGCTGTTCATCAAGCGCGGCATGGGCTCGGGCTATGCCGGTGTCGAAAACGAGCTCTTCTTCCGCGACAACACAATGATGCTGTTCGCCGACGCCAAGAAGATGACCGAAGAAGTCGTCAAGGCGCTGGACCATTAGTATCCGGCCCCGGAGCATTTCGTGAGAAATGCGACAATAAGAGAAGCGCGTCTGCCCGCCGACGAGCTGGCGATCCTGTCCTTCATCAATGGACTGCAAGATTATGAAGCGGGGTTCGAGCCTGACCGCCGGCTCGATGCCGAATTTTCGGGGGAGCATTGGCAAGAGCTGCAGCTCCGCCATGCCGAAAAACACGGTATCTTCCTGATTGCCGAATCCGGCGGCCAACCGGTTGGTTGGGCTTTCGCCCATGACGAAACCAACGAGGTGTTCGTCATCGAAGCGGACCGCCACCATGGCTTTCTGGCCGAACTCTATGTGGCGCCACAGGCGCGCGGCAAAGGCCTGGGCCGGGCCCTGATCGAGGGTTGCGAGGCCTGGGCGCGCCGGCGCGGTCACAAGCTGTTGACGGTCGGGGTTCTGGCCAAGAATCCGTCGGCCATCCGCGCCTATGAGGGCGCCGGCTATGCACCTTATTGGATCACCTTGCGGCGCTATTTATAATCGATTTCAGTCCGGCGATTTTTCCAGATTTATTCTTTTGGGGGCGACGATGAAGGCATCAAGCAGATTTTGCGCGTGTTTTGGTCTGCTGCTTTTGCTGACGCCTTCCGTCGCGAAGGCGGCAGATTCGCCATCGGCCGCGAACATGCGCGCCGACATGGCTTTCCTGGCCAGCGACCGGCTCAAGGGACGCGAGACCGGAACAGCTGAATTCAACATGGCCGCCGACTATGTCGCCGCTCAGATGAAAAAGATCGGCCTTCAGCCGGCAGGCGGCAAAGGCTCCTATTTCCAGCCGGTTCCGTTCATGGCGGCCCGCGCCAAAAATCCCGGCGCCTTCACGCTGCGCGATGCGTCGGGCAAAGCCACCTCGCTGGTATTCGGCCAGGACTATCTGGTGCGCGGAAGTATGCGCGCCGAAGTGCAGCTGGATGCGCCGCTGGTGTTTGCCGGCTTCGGCCTGGTGGCGCCGGAGCATCGCCGCGACGATTTCCGGGGCCTGGACCTCAAGGGCAAGATCGTGGTGGTGCTGATGGGCGCCCCGAAATTTCTGCAGACCGAGGAACGGGCTTATTACAACGGCCCGGCCATCAAGGCCGCTGCCGCCAAGGCGCGCGGCGCGGTGGGGATGATCCTGGTCAACACCCCGACCAGCGCCAAGCGCGGCCCCTTCGCCAATCAGGTGCGGCAGTATCAAGCCTGGGTCATGACCTGGCGGGATGCGGCCGGCAAGCCTTTCGAGCGGTCCGCGCTTCCGGCGCTGGGCCTGATCAGCCTCCCCGGCGCGCAGAAGCTGTTCGGCAAGGACACCGGCGGGATCATGGCCGCGGCGGAAACGCCTGCCGGCCAAGTCGCCGGCTTTGACATGAAGATGTCACTGGCCGTCGCGCTGCACAGCGAGATCAAGAGTGTTGAAAGCAGGAATATCGCCGGTCTGGTGCCGGGCTCCGATGCCAAACTGAAAAGCGAGGTTGTCGTGCTGTCGGGGCATCTCGACCATATCGGCATCACCCCGCCGGTGAAGGGCGACAGCATCAACAATGGCGCCATGGACAATGCCGCCGGTGTGGCGACCACCTTGGAAGTGGCGCGTTTGATGCGCGCGGGCAAGCCGCCCCGCCGCTCGGTGCTGTTCCTGATTGTCACTGGCGAGGAAAAAGGCCTGCTGGGCGCGGACTATTTCGCCCGCAATCCGACCGTGCCGCTTTCCGCCATCAGCGCCAATGTGGATCTCGACATGCCGCTTCTCACCTATGATTTCACCGACGTCACGGCTTTCGGTGCCGACAGATCGAGCATCGGGCCGTCCGTCCAGCGTGCCGCCGCCGGCATGCAGGTGGCGCTGGCGCCCGATCCCATGCCGGACCAAGGCGTCTTTACCCGCTCCGATCATTACCGCTTTGTCGAGCAGGGGGTTCCTGCCGTCTTCCTGGCCACCGGCTATGCCAATGGCGGCAAGGCGGCCTGGGACGATTTCTGGGCCAACCATTATCACAAGCCCAGTGACGACCTTTCCCTGCCGATCCGCTATGAGGCCGGCGCGAAGTTCGCGCGCCTGAACTACGCCATCACCAGCGAGTTGGCGAATGCCGATGCCCGGGCCAGTTGGAACAAGGGCGATTTCTTCGCCGGCAAGTTTGCCAAGAGACCCGCGCCCGCCGCGCAGTGACCATGCGGCGGGTACGCTTCTCCGGGCCTGTGTGGCGCGGTTATGCTGTGCGAAAACGGGAGGTGGCGATGGACTATTACCATACCTGGTTCGAACTCAAGCCCGGCATCAAGGATACGGATTTCGCGCGCGACCTGGCGCGCTTCATGGCCTATCTGTCCGAGCGCAAACTGATCGAAGGCTGGAAACTATCACGCCGCAAGCTGGGACTTGGTCCGGCGGAGTTGGGCGATTTTCATTTGGTGATGGAAACCAAAAACATGGCCCAGTTGGAGGAGGCGTTTCAACATGTTTCCAGCCGTACCGAACCAGTGGAAAGCGTGCATTTCGGGGTGAATTCCAAGGTGCAGAATGCGCGCTTCGGCCTGTACCGTGATTTTCCCGACGCCGGGCGGCGCGAAGGCGAAGAGAAGTTCTGATTACTTCAGCCCGCCCATTTTACAGACCTCTTTCCATTCCGCCGGCGTGACCGGCTGAACCGAGAGGCGGAAGCTGGTCACCAGGCTCATCTCCGCAAGTTTGGGATTGGCCTTGCAGTCCGCCAGGGTCACGGGC
>CBHTTW010000392.1:0-2985 GCA_966096025.1 uncultured Alphaproteobacteria bacterium
GCGGCGCGACGCGGGAAACCTATTATCACCAGAACCAGATCTCGATGTATTACGCGCTCAAGCGCAATGCCGACGCCATTCCCGATGCCAAAACGGGGCGCAACACCGCCATTTCCGCGGCCTACCGTTTCACCGCAAGGCCGGCCTTTGTGGTCGATCCGCCCACTCCGGTAGCGGTGGATCAACCGCCCTATCCCGGCGGCGAAAAAGCCATGACCGAACGCGAGCGCTTTTTGAAGGCCACCACCACCCGCGCCATTCAGCCCGAAGTGATCCGCAAGCGCGATGCGGAGCAGCCCAATCAGCAGGTCGCCAACAACGGAAAGCCGCAAAATCCGGGCGCGGACTATTAGCCTTAGAGTTTAAGCGCGCGGATGCGGTGGTTTTCGGAATCCCCGATATAAAGCATGCCATCATGGACGGTGACGCCATGCGGCCGCGCCAGCGCGCAATTCAGCGGATCGCCGTCCGGCCCGTCGCCGCGCGCGCCCGTCCCCACCACCGTGGAGACGGTGCCGTCCGCCAGCGAGACCCGGCGGATCACATGGTTCTCGGTATCGGAAACATACAAGCTGCCGTCGGGGGCATAGGCGATGCCCTTGGGCCCGTTCCAGGTGCAATCCAGCGCGGGCCCGCCGTCACCGCCATAGCCTTTGGCGCCGGTGCCGGCGATGCGCTTTAGAAGCTTGCGCGCCGGATCGAGGCTGTAGGCTTTGTTGCCCTCGCGCAGGATCAGATACATGGTGCCGTCGGGGCCGATATCGATGGAGCGCGGTCCGCGCAGCGCCGCCGTCAAGGGTGCTTCATCCGGCGTATCCGCGGTCTCGCCATTTCCGGCAAATGTCGTGATGATTCCTGTGGCCGCATCCCGGCGCCGCACACGGTTGTTTCCGATGTCGCAAATATAAAGATTGTCGCTTTTGTCCAAGACGATGCTGTGCGGCTGGCGCAGCTGCGCCTGGATGGAGGGGCCGCCATCACCGCCAAAGCCCGGCACGCCGGTGCCCGCAAGAGTCGAAATAACACCCGATTTTCCGTCAACAAAGCGGACGACATGGGTATCGCGTTCGGCGATATACATGTTGCCCTTGCTGTCAAAGCGCACCTCATGCGGTGTGCTGAGCTGGGCCTGCCGCGCCGGCATCCCGTCGCCGGCATGGCCTTTCATGCCATTTCCGGCAAGCACGGTAATCCTGCCCGATTGCAGCCGCAGAACGCGGTGGCTGCCGAACTCGGCCCAAGTCAGGGCGCCATCCGGCCCGAACAGCACGCCGAAAGGCTGATCGAGCTTGGCGGTCTTGACGGATTCGCCGTCCGCGGCAAAGCCTTGCACGCCGGTGCCGGCCACCGTGACAATGCGGTTGGTGGCGGCGCGGAGCGGAGAGGCCAGAAAACCAGCGCTTGCACCCAGCATAAAGCGACGTGTGCACTTCATTCTTCCCAAGGCCTGGTTACTTTTCAATCGGGACCACGTGCCACACGCCACCTTCGCCATCGCCGCGCGGGTCCTTGGGCGAGTCATGAAACATGGTGTAGACCGGCTTGCCGCGATAGGCCCATTGCAGCAAGCCGTTGTCGCGCCGGACAATGGTCCAGTCTCCCATCGGCTTGGAACCGGACGGCGCCAAAACCGGCGGGCGGGCGCTCATGCAGCCTTCATTGCAGGCGGAGCGGCCCGTGGGATCCAGATCATAGGTGTAAAGCCGCTGCGCACCGGGAAATCGCACATAGACATAGCCTTTGTCGCCAACCTCCGACAAAGCCACTTCCGCGGGATAGGGCAAACTCGCGTCAAACGCCGCAAGCGCGGGCGTGAGCCCGCTAACCGTCAAACAGGCGGCCAGTGCCAGTTTCCCGGCGGCCCGGGCCGTCATTCGCTTTGCGCCGAAGTGGCGGGCACGTCATTGCGTACCTGTTGCTGCGGCTTTTGCGGTTGCTGCTGCGGCGCCGGTGTCGGGGTTTCGCCCCGGCGGCGGCGCGACCAGGGCGGAATGCCATTGGCGTCTTCGCCCTCATAATGCGGGCGGGTCAGGGTCTTGAGGAAGAAGTCCTTGCTGGGCAGGTCGGCCACGTCATATTCCATCGAAGGCACCGCCGCTTCCGTGGTACCGGGTGGCACCGGTTGGGGCACGCGGGTCTCGATGCCCTTGATGGTATTGGCTTTGATCGCCAGGAAGGCCTGCATGCGCGGCTCATCCAGCACCAGTTTCGGAATCTCCATCGGCTTGTCGGGATCGACCACATAGGCCGACGACATCTTGATGCGATAGACGCTGGAGATGCCGTCATACTTGCCGGTTTTCTCGTTATACATGCCGTCGGCATTGCGGCGCAGGGCGAAGTAGAGCGAGACATGGTCCTCATGCTCGCGGATGCCTTGCTGACCGCCGTCCTGGGCGAAAGTGTTCTCGGCATAAAGATCGCGCCAATTGCGATAACCGCCGAGCAACCCGGTGCCGCTCATGCCGTCCGCGGCAATGTTCAGCTTGATCTTGCCCTTGGTGAAGTTGGTGTCGCCGGTCTGGTCGTAGAACCAGGCGATGCGGGGGGTGTGCATATGCTCGACCTGTTCGGTCTGCACCACGCCGTTTTTGATCTTGGCCTTCAGCTTGGTGTACTGGCCCGATTGCAGGATACGGTAGGAATAGTCGACGGCGATGCCGCCGCGCGCATCCTTGACGATCTTGTCGGGCGAATAGCCGATTTCGACCGTGGCATCGCTGTCGTTCATCGGATCCTGGTTGCCCGAAATCCGCAGCACCATGGTGTAGAGGCCTTCCTGCATCTTGTCGTTGGCGCGCAGGTCGAGGGTGGCATTGCCATTGCCGCGCCAAGGCGCATCGCAGCCCCAGGCGCGGTAGAGATTGTTGTCGATGCCCTTTTCACCGTCGGGGCTGACGAAATCATTGGCCTTGATCTTGCCGTCCAGGTTGAAACCGTCGCCGATGCGGCTGGTCACTTGCGGCTGGCCGGGATCGTCGGTCG
>CBHTTW010000393.1:0-2984 GCA_966096025.1 uncultured Alphaproteobacteria bacterium
GGCGCGGGCTTGGCTACTGCGGACTCAGAGGCATTACGCTTACCGAACATGGAAAGTCCTTAAGCCCGCTTCTTCACCTTCAGAAAGCGGAAAAACGAAACAGAATTCTTGGCGACCACGCCCTGCATGGCTCGGCCGGTGATCGAACGGCAGAGCTGGCGCAAAGACTCCGTGACGGGCGCCTTGGGAGCCACTTCCATCACCATCTGGCCGTTGTTGGCGGCCTGACCGAACAAGGCCGGATCGAAGGCGATGATGGCGGAGGGATCCAGGCCCATGGTTTCGGCGAAGTCCTTGGCCGGAATCTCCGGACGCTTGGGCACGCCGACCTGGTTGATCACCAGGCGGGGCGGAGCGTCGTTGGGACGGGCCGCCTTGACCAGATCGATGATGTTCTTGGCGTTGCGCAGGCTGGTGAGATCGGGAGTCGCCACGATCACGACTTCGTCGGCCGCCAGAAGCGAGGCCTTGATCCAGGGCTGCCAGCCATGCGGCACGTCCAGGATGACGCAGGGAATATTCTGGCGCACCGAGTCGATCACGGTCTCAAAGGCGTCCGGGGAAGTTTCATAATCCCGGTCCAGCAGAGCGGGAGCGGTGAACAGCGAAAGATGTTCGCCGCGCTTGATCAACAAGCGGTCGAGCAGAACATCGTCCAGGCGTTCCGGCGCGCTGAGCGCGTCGCAAATGCCCTGGCCGGCTTCGTCATTGAAATCCAGGCCGACCGTGCCGAACGCCAAGTCCATGTCGATGACGGTGGTGTTGATGTGCAGCTCTTCGGCGATGCACCAGCCGATATTGTGCGAAAGGGTCGAGGAACCCGAGCCGCCGCGCGCGCCCACCACGGCCACCACGCGGCCGATCGGCGAGGCGCCGGGGTCGAGATAGAGGCCGGAAATCACTTCGATCAATTGCAGCGGCGACAAGGGCGCCACCAGATATTCCGAGGCGCCGCGGCGCATCAGTTCGCGGTACAGCTCGACATCGTTGCTGCGGCCGACCACGATCACCTTGGTCGCGGGATCGCAGACTTCCGCAAGCCGGTCCAGCTCCAGCAGCGCTTCCTCGCCATGCAGCTTGGTCTCGACCACCAGCAGGTTCGGCGTGATCTGCCCGTGATAATGCTGAACGGCGGCATCGACGCCGCCAAGCTGCACCTGCAGATGCGCCTTGGACAGGCGGCGATCGCCACCGGCCCGTTGCAACGCGGCCCCGGTATCGGGGAACTCGCAAAAGGCATGGATGGAAATGCGCGGCACCGGACGTTCGTGCGGGGCGGCGCCAAAACCTTCGACTTGCGGGGGCTTACTCATGTTCGGTTCCGTTTCACGCGTTACTGGCCGACGGTGGATGTATTGGCGGATTGCTCGCTGCCGATGTCGGCAGAGCGCTTGGTCGCCTGGGTGACTTCACCCTTCTCGTATTTCTCCATCACGATGGCGCGGCGGGCCGTGTCCACCGGACCCATGCGGCCCGGGCCCAGCAGGTCGCGGGGATCGGCCACCATGGCGGCGATATTCTGCTGCACCGAACAGCCGAAACGCTTGGGCGTGCTGTTGTCCAAGGTGAAGGATTCGTTTTCGGACCAATCGCCGCAAGCCTGGGTGCGGGCGGTGTAGGCGATATAGGTGATATCGACGCGGCTATCGCCATTGGCGACATCGCGGGTGGAGACCAGTATCTTGTCGCGGCTGATGCCGGTCGCCGCGGCACGTTCACCGAAATAGGTGATGGCGGCGCGGCTGGCGGGGCCGTTGGGAACGCTGATGCCCAGGCTGCCATTGCCGTGCGCGCGGTAATCGGCCAGGAAATTGTCGAACTTGACGGCGTCGTCGCTGCTCATGCCGTCGGCACCGCCGGCGAACTGAACCTTGAGATCCTTATAGCTGGGCTCCACCAGGATCGGATGGTTGCGGGCGCCATCTTCCCAAGTCACCGAATTGGGATCGGTGGTGGAGCAGGAGCCGGCGATCAGGATCGTGGCGAGAGCCGCACCGCGAAGAAAATATTCAGGCTTCATGACGACCTCCTAGCGCACGACAAAGCCGACAGGCGCGGAGGCCTGCGGCGAGACGGGCTTTTCGTCTTTTCTCTTGTAGACCGCGTTCAGACGGCCCAGCAGAATGGTTTCGGGATCGGACGGCGCAATAAAACCGTCGGTCGGCACTGCCAGCGCGGCTTCGCTGGTGGGTTCCACCAGATAGGCGCTGACCAGCACCACCAATTCGGTCGTATCGTCGGCGAAGTCGCGGCTGCGGAACAGGGCGCCCAACACCGGCAGATCCTTCACGCCGGGGAAGCCGTCGATCACTTGCTTGGTGTTATGCTGCATCAAGCCGGCCACCGCGAAGCTGCCGCCGGACGGCAATTCGATGGTGGTGGCGGTGCGGCGCACCGACAAAGCCGGAATGGTCAAGCCGGCGCCGCCGCTGCCGCCCGCCAGGGTGAACGAACCGGTATTGGTCAATTCGCTGACTTCGCTGGACAGCTGCAGGCTGATGCGGTCCGGCGCCACGATCACGGGCGTGAAGCTGAGGCCGACACCGAAAGGCTTGAATTCCACCGTGACGTTGCCGTCGCGGTCGCGGCTGGCGGGAACCGGAAATTCGCCGCCGGCGAGGAACTTGGCGGTTTCGCCGCTGACCGCGGTCAGGTTGGGCTCGGCCAGCATATGCACCAGGCCGACGCGCTCCAGCGCCTTGAGCTGGCCCTGGACGTTATTGTTGATGTTACAATTTCCCGCGCCCTGGGACAGCGTGGCAAAGGGATTGAGGCTCTGGCCCGCGCCGCCCTGGCAGACCTGGCCGAATTGGCCGCCCGACAGATCGCTCAAGGCCTGGCCGACCAGGTTGAACTGGTTGGAGGTGGAGATGCCGATCGGGGTGGAACCGCCCACGATCTTTGCCCCAGCCAGGTTGATGCCGAACTGCTTGGCGACATTGCGGTTCATTTCGGCGATCCGGACTTTCAGCATCACCTGCTGG
>CBHTTW010000394.1:0-2983 GCA_966096025.1 uncultured Alphaproteobacteria bacterium
GGCGTGCCCAATGCCGGTCTGTGGGCGCTGATGTCCATGCTGCTGCGCTTTGTGCCCTATGTCGGCGTGCCGCTGGCCTTCCTCTTTCCCTTCACCCTGTCGATGGCGGTGGACCCCGGCTGGTCCATGATGGTCTGGACCATCGCGCTCTACGGCGTCATCGAAGCGATTGTCGGCCAGGCGATCGAGCCATTCCTCTACGGCCGCAGCATGGGCCTGTCGGCCGTGGCGGTGGTGGTGGCCGCGGTGTTCTGGACTTGGCTGTGGGGCGCGGTAGGTCTGCTGCTCTCCACGCCCTTGACCATGTGCTTTGTGGTGTTCAGCCGCCATGTCGAAAGCCTCAAATTCCTGGATGTGATGCTGGGGGACCAGCCGGCGCTCAGGGTCGAGGAAAGCCTCTATCTGCGCATGCTGGCGGAGGATCCCGACGAGGCCGCCGACGAGGCCGAGGATTTCCTGCGCGCCAATTCCCTGTCGGCCTATTACGACGAAGTGGCGGCACGCGCCCTGATGCTGGCGCAGAACGATGTCAATCGCGGAGTGCTGGATCCGCTGCGCCAGACCCGTATCCGCGACGCCATCAAGGGCCTGGTGGCCAACCTCGCCGACCGCGAGGATGAAGCGGCGCTGGGTTCCGATCTGCCGCAAAGCTGGCGCGAAGCGCCGCTGCCGCCGGTTCTGTGCGTCGCCGGACGCGGACCGCTGGATGAAGCCGCCGCCCTGTTGCTGGTGGATATGCTGAGCAAATACGGCATCCAGGCGCGGGTGGTGTCATCGGACGAGACATCCGCCGCCAATATCCGCGAACTGTCCTGCGACGGCGTCAGGATGACCTGCGTTTCCTATCTGGAGCCGGGCACCTTCAAGAATGCCCGCTATCAAGTGCGGCGGTTGCGCAAGCATATGCCGGAGGTGCCGGTAATGGCGCTGTTCTGGGGCATTGCGGGCGATCATTCGCGTCATCTCGACGGCATCGAAGCCACCGAATGCGATATCGTCACCACCGGCCTCAAGGAAAGCGTGCAACATGTCCTGGCCTATGCCCGGCGCACCGCCACCAGCCGTCCGGTCATCCAGGCCGCCAAGTGATTTTGGGTGGGCCTTCCGCTTCGCTACAGGCCTGCGCCTCTGACTATGGCGTGCTGCTCACCACCACGCCCAACCGCGAGGAAGCCGGCACCATCGCCAAACTGCTGATCGAGGAAAAACTGGCGGCCTGCGTCCAGCTTTTGCCGATCGAGAGCTTTTATGTCTGGCAGGGCAAGACCCAGAACGAGGCCGAGATTCTCCTGCTGGTGAAAACCCGCACCGCCTTGTTCGAGCAGGCCATAGCCCGCATCAAATCGGTGCATTCCTATAGCGTGCCCGAAATCGTCGCCCTGCCCTTTACGGCGGGTTTTGCCGGCTATCTCGATTGGATCGACAGCGTCACCACGCCCTAGTCGGCGATGCGCATGCCGAAACCGCGATCGGCTTGAAGGCGCGGGCGTTCAGGGCGCGCTGGTGGTAGACGTGGATTGCAAAACCGGCGGCGTGAGGGTCGTGCTTCCACCCTGCGCCACGGCATAGGCGATGACCGCAACGGCGCCGGCGCCGAGCACCGCAAACAGGATGGTGTTATCAGCCTCCTGGGCATGCTTCACCCCCGCCGGCGCCCCGGGCGACAGCGGTCCCAAATCGCCGGCCATGGCGGTGGATGCGGACAAAGCCAACGCCACAATGGTTGGAAGCAATCGCATTTGAAGTCTCCCCCAGGGTGATTGATCAGTACACGGCGAATAAGGCCGATACTATGATATGCCGCCGACCCGGAACAGCGCCGGAACGCGGGCGAAACCGGGCGACCATCACTTATTGAGAGGCTTTGGTGTTACTTGATTTCCGCCTTGCCGAGGGACTGGCGGCGGGATGCACCGAAGCCGGTGTCGCTGGCCGAATTTGACCCGGAGTTCCGCCCAGTCTAGTTGGGCGCATGGCGGGCGCGGCGCTCTTTGTTTCCATGTCCCTGGCGCTGCTTTTGACGCCCGGGCCGACAAACACTTTGCTGTTGGTCGGCGGCGCGGCCAACGGATTCAAGCGTTCGCTTTGGCTGCCTGTCGCCGAAATGCTGGGCTACCTCGCCGCCATCCACATACTGGCTTTCTCCATCGGACCGTTTCTTCAAGCCTCCCCGGCGGCGCAACTGGTGCTGCGGCTGGCATTGGCTCTGTATTTGGCGTGGCTGGCCCTACGGTTGTGGCGCTTGCCCCAAACCGGCATGCCGGAGCAAGCGGTGACGCCGGCACGCGTCTTTTTGGTGACCCTGCTCAATCCCAAGGCGCTGATCTTTGCTTTCATCATCATGCCGCCCTTGAACGGCGGGCGCTGGGCCGCGGCGGTTCCCTATCTGGCCGGGCTCTGCGGCATGATTGCCTCCGCCAGCCTGTGCTGGATCGCTTTGGGTGCAGGCAGCGGACGCTTGTTGCAGATCGATCCCAAGCTTGTCCGGCGCATGGGTTCGGCTGTTTTGATTGCCTTCGCGGTGGTGATCGGTTTTCCGATGCGATGAGCGATTGGTGACCCCGGCGTGATTCGAACACGCGACCGCCGGATTAGAAATCCGATGCTCTATCCAACTGAGCTACGGAGTCACTTGAAGCAGTTTAGCCCGAAATCCTTGAAAATCTCATCGGTCTCAATGCGACCAGGGCACCTTGCGGTCGAACTTGAAATTGTCCGAATAGGCTTTCGGCTTGGGCGTGGGCACATGCGGCTCGAACAACTGGTACGGAATGGCGTTGGCCTTGGCATAGGCCACCGCCTCCTCGGCCGTATCGAACTCCAGGCAAAGCTGCTGGCGCATGTCGCGCGAGGAGGTCCAGCCCATCAAGGGATCGATGGTGCGCGCCGTCTCGGGCTCATATTCCAGCAGCCATTGCTTGGTGCGGGCCTTGCCCGACTGCATGGCGTTCTTGGCCGGTCTGTAAATGCGCGCGCGCATGGC
>CBHTTW010000395.1:0-2983 GCA_966096025.1 uncultured Alphaproteobacteria bacterium
TGGCTGTGGCCGGAATAAGCGAATGGCCCGCCTTCTGCCGCGACTGTCTTTCCGACGCCGCGGGCGATGCGCCATGCCCGGCCTGCGGCTCCAGCCGGGTGCTGGCGCATCCGGAACTGGAAAGCCTTTCCATCGCCCATCTGGACTGCGATGCCTTTTATGCCGCGATTGAAAAACGCGACGATCCATCCCTGAACGACAAGCCGCTGATCGTGGGCGGGGAAACCCGCGGTGTGGTCTCCACCTGCTGCTACATCGCGCGCAAATTTGGCGTGCGCTCGGCCATGCCCATGTTCCAGGCCAGGAAACTTTGCCCCCAGGCGGTGATCCTCAAGCCGCGCCATGCCTATTACAGCCAGGTGGCGCGGCAGATCCGCGCCATGATGGAGGAACTGACCCCGCTGGTGGAGCCTTTGTCGCTGGATGAAGCCTATCTGGACCTGTCGGGCACCGAGCGCATCCATCACAAGAGCCCGGCCAAAACCATGGCGGCGCTGGCGGCGCGGATCGAGCGCGAAGTCCAAATCACCGTTTCCATCGGCCTGTCGGGCAACAAATTCCTCGCCAAGCTGGCCAGCGAGCTGGACAAGCCGCGCGGCTTTGCCGTGATCGGCATGGCGGAAGCCAAAAGCTTTCTGCGCGACAAGAAGGTCGGCATCATGCGCGGCGCCGGCAAGGTGTTGCAGACAAGGTTGGAACGCGACGGCATCACCACCATCGGCCAGTTGCAGGACGCCGATCCAAAGGACCTGGCCACGCGTTATGGTTCGACCGGGCTGTGGCTGCATCGCATGGCAAATGCCCAGGATTCGCGGCCCGTCGATCCAGAAGGGGAAATGAAATCCATTTCCTCGGAGACCACGTTCGAAAAAGATCTGTCTTCCTATGCGGCGCTGGAAAGCATTTTGTGGCGCCAGGCCGAACGGGTCAGCGCCCGCGCCAAGAAACAGGGGCTGGGCGGCCGCACCGTGGTGTTGAAGCTCAAGACCGCCGATTTCCGGCTGCGCACCCGTTCGACATCCCTGGAAGCGCCGACCCAACTGGCCGACCGCATTTTCCGCGCGGCCCAGGCGGCGCTGAAACGCGAGGCCACCGGCACCCGTTTTCGTCTCTTGGGTGTGGGCATCACCAATCTGGCGCCCGCCGCAAGCGCCGATCCCGCCAGCCTGATCGACCCTGCGGGCGACAAACGGGCGGCGGCGGAGCGCGCCATGGACAAGATACGTGCCAAATTCGGCGGCGAAGCGGTAGGGACTGGTCGTGCTTTCAAAAAGCCCCGGGGCTGAGTAGGCTTGTATTTTTCAAGGATCACCGTATGTCCGCCATTGACGCCCGCCTGCAAGCACTCGGCATCACCCTGTCGCCGCCGCCCAAGCCGGTGGCCTCTTATGTGCCTTTCACCAGAAGCGGCAATCTGGTTTTCGTTTCCGGCCAGGTGCCGATTTCCGATGGCGCGCTGAAATATGTCGGCAAGCTGGGCGCGGATTTCAGCGTCGATATGGGCCAGGCGGCGGCGCAGCTTTGCGCCATCAATGTCCTTTCGGTGCTGAAACTGGCCTGCGAGGGCGATCTGGACCGGGTGGTGCAGTGCCTGAAGGTCACGGTTTTCGTCAACGCCACACCCGATTACGACAAGCAGCCGGAAGTGGCCAACGGCGCCAGCGACCTGTTCGCGGCGGTGTTCGGCGATGCCGGCAAGCATGCCCGCGCCGCCGTCGGCATGGGTTCGCTGCCGCGCGGCGTGGCGGTGGAAGTGGACGCTATTTTCGAGATCAAGTGACGCAAACCGCCCGGCTCATCACCAGTGCCGCCGAAATCGGCGCGGCGCGTTGGAATAGCCTAGCCAATCCGGAAGGCCTGGCGGAGCCGCATCCTTTCACCCGTTATGAATTTTTCGCGGCGCTGGAGGAATCCGGCTCTGCCTCGCGCAAGAGCGGCTGGCAACCTGCCCATCTGTTGGTCCAGTCCCCTCCCCCAAGCGCGTCAGCGCATGATGGCGGGGTGAGGTTGGCGGACAAGCCAACCGAACGCCGTAGCACCGATCAGGTGCGAAGGCCGGAGGGGGCAACTGCGCTCATGCCGCTTTATGTAAAGAACAACTCTTACGGCGAGTATGTCTTCGACCATGCCTGGGCCGAAGCCCTGGAGCGCGCGGGCGGAGATTACTATCCCAAACTGCAATGTTCAGTGCCCTTCACCCCCGTCACGGGGCGGCGGCTGCTGGCGAAAAGCGATGCGGACCGTATGGCCTTGCTGAAAACAGCGGCAGGCGCGGTGAAACAGATCGGCGCCTCGTCGCTGCATATTACGTTTCTGCCCCAGGATGAATGGCAGGCGGCGGGCGATGCCGGTTATCTGTTGCGCACCGGGCAGCAATTTCATTGGGAAAATCGCGGCTATAAAAGCTTCGACCAATTCCTGGGCGAACTGTCATCCGCCAAGCGCAAAAATCTGCGCAAGGAGCGCGCCGCGGTGCGCCAGGCCGGTGTGAGTTTCGACTGGCTGACCGGCAGCGACATCAAGGAAAGCCACTGGGACCAATTCTTCGATTTCTACATGGACACCGGCGGGCGCAAATGGGGCACGCCCTACCTGACCCGGGATTTCTTCTCACGCCTGGGCCAGGGCCTGTCCAAGCAAATCCTTCTGGTCATGGCCAAGCGGGACGGCCGCACCATTGCCGGCGCCCTGAACCTGTTCGGCGAAGGCGTGCTGTTCGGGCGCAATTGGGGAGCGGTGGAGCATATTCCCTTCCTGCATTTCGAGGCCTGTTATTATCAGGCGATCGATTTCGCCATTGCGCGGGGACTCAAAAGGGTTGAGGCCGGCGCCCAGGGAGAACACAAATTGCTGCGCGGCTACTTGCCGGTCCAGACCTACAGCGCCCATGTCATCGCACATAAGGGCCTGGCGCGGGCGGTGGACGACTTCCTGGAGGCCGAACGCGGCGCGGTGGCGGAGAATATCTCGGAACTGGCGCGGC
>CBHTTW010000396.1:0-2973 GCA_966096025.1 uncultured Alphaproteobacteria bacterium
GCCGCCGAGCGCCCGCTGGAAGATGTCAGCGACAATGTCGAAACCCGCTTCAAGGATTTCGGCTTCGGCGAATGCATGGATTCCTTCCTGGGCTTCGGCGTGTTCAAGATCGCCATGCAGTCTCAGTTCCTGCCCAAGGAGATGTTCGCCATCTTCGAAACCCTGATGTACGAAGAGACCCGTCACATCGTCTTCTTCGTCAACTGGATGGCCTATAACCAGGCGCAAAAGGGTTTCCTGGCGCGGTTGGCGCTGCCCTTGACGGATTTTCGCTATTACATGCGCGCCCTGGGCCGCATGGTCGGCACCGCCAAGCGCGGCAAGGAATTGAATGACGGCAAGGAATTCTCCGCCACCCAGGCGTCGGTATTCCTGGACGGCTTCACCTTCCGCCGCTTCCTGGAAGACTGCTATTCCGAAAACCGCCGCCGCATGGGCGTGTTCGACAAGGAATTGCTGCGCCCCAGCTTCCTGCCGCAACTGGCGGAAACCGCGCTGGGCGCCATGCGGTTGTGGAGCTTCCGCGCCAAGCCACTCCCCGCGTAAATGAAGTGGGCGCACAAGATCGGGGTTGCCATCGCGCTGCTGGCCGGCGTCATCGCGGCCGTTTACCTGGTCTGGTCGATCGGCTTTGACGCGGTGTTCGCCGCCATCGCCCGCGCCGGCCTCGGTGGCCTGGCCTTGCTCTGTCTGTTTGCGCTGATGGTCTTTATCAGCCTGGCTTTTGCCTGGTCCACTTTGTTGCCGCCGGAACAGCGGAGGCGTTTTGGGGATTTCTACATCGCCCGGCTGGTGCGCGATTCCATCGCCGAGATTTCACCCTTCTCGCCGGTCGGCGGCATGGTCGCCGCGGCGCGGCTGATGGTGCTGAAGGGCATGAACGGCTCTTATGCGGCGGCTTCCGTCGCGGCAGACGCCACCACCGAAGCCATGGCGCAGGTGGTGTTCCTGGCCTTCGGACTGGGCATCGGGTTCACCCAGTTCCGTCATCTGGAAGGTTCGGGCCCGCTGACCGAACTCATGCTGGCCATGCTTTTGCTGGGCGTTCCCGGCATCGCCTTGCTGATCTTCCTGCAAAAGAAAGGCGCCGTCTTCGCGGAAAAGATGGCGGCGCGTTTTTTCCCGCAAGCCAGGCAGGGCATTTCCTTTCATGCCGCGATTGTGGAGCTCTACGATTCCCGCAGCCGTTTGGCGATTTCGGCGGCGCTGCATCTTTTGGCCTGGATCGGCGCGGGCGCCGGGACCTATATCGCCTTTCGCCTGGTGGGCGGCGACATCGGCTTTTGGAACGCGGTGGCGCTGGAAGCCCTGCTTTGCACCTTGCGCAGCATCGCCGCGCCCGTGCCGGCCGCCATCGGGGTGCAGGAATGGGGCTATGCCATGCTGGCGCCGCTGTTCGGTCTGCCCGCTGAAATGGGAGTGGCGGTGTCGCTGCTCAAGCGGGCGCGCGAGATTGTGCTGGGCGTTCCGGCGCTGCTGTACTGGCAGGCCATCGAAGGCCGCAAGGCGTTTGCTTCCGGCGGGGGCGCCAATGTCTGATGTCGCCCTGGTCACTGGCGCTTCGGGTTTCGTGGGGCGAGCCGCGGTGCGCGAAGCGCAAGAGCGGGTCCAGTGGACCCGCGAAAGCGGCGAGCGCCGCGAGCTTGGGCGAGCGGCGGGTGGCGGAGAGCCTCATGTCTGACATCGCCTTGGTTACTGGAGCGTCTGGCTTTGTTGGTTCCGCCGTGGCGCGAGCTCTGGTGGCGCGCGGCCTGACGGTGCGGGTGCTGATGCGCCCCAGCGCCTCGCGGCTCAATATCTCCGGCGTGCATTGCGAGCCGGTGACCGGCGACATGCGCGATGAAGCGTCGATGACCGCCGCGCTCAAGGGCGCGCGCTATCTGTTTCATGTCGCCGCCGATTACCGCTTGTGGGCCCGCGATCCGGGCGAGATCGAGCGCAACAATCTGGAGGGCGCCCGCGCCACCATGGGCGCGGCCTTGAAGACCGGGGTCGAAAAGATCGTCTATACCTCTTCGGTCGCCGCCCTGAAGCCGGGCGCGGCGGCGGTGGACGAAACTTCGCGCCACACCCCGCAAAGCGTGATCGGCGCCTATAAGCGCAGCAAGCTGGTGGCGGAGCGTGAAGTCGAGCGCCTGATCCGCGACGAAAAGCTTCCTGCTGTGATTGTCGCCCCATCCACACCAATAGGTCCGCGCGACATCAAGCCCACGCCCACCGGCCGGGTGATTGTGGAAGCCGCAGCGGGGCGCATGCCGGCCTTTGTCGATACCGGCCTCAATCTGGTGCATGTCGATGACGTGGCGCACGGACATCTCTTGGCCCTGGACAAAGGCAAGATCGGTGAGAATTACATTCTGGGCGGCAGCGATGTGGCGCTTCAGACCATGCTGGGCGATATCGCTTTTCTGTCGAACCGGCGTGCGCCCCGTTGGAAAATTCCGCGTGGCCCGCTGTTCCCGCTGGCCTGGGGCGCCGAAGCCGTGGCGCGCCTCACCGGCAAGGAACCCTTCCTCACCATGGATGCCTTGCGCATGTCGCGCTATCGCATGTTCTTCAGCTCCGAAAAAGCCAAGCGCGAACTGGGATATACCGCCCGCCCCTATATGGAAGGCCTCAAGGATGCGCTCGGCTGGTTCCGCGACCATGGGTATCTCAAATGATCGCGGGCATTCTGTTCGGCTTTGTGCCGCTGGCGGTTTGGACCTATCTGCTGCTGTTCCGGAGCGGTTTCTGGCTGCTGCGGGAGCGTGACACCAGGCCGGTTCAGGAACCGGCCGCCTGGCCGCCGGTGGTCGCGGTGGTGCCGGCCCGCAACGAAGCCGATGTCATCCGCCAAAGCATCGGCAGCCTGTTGGCCCAGGATTATCCCGGCTCCTTCCGCATTGTGCTGGTCGATGACCAATCCAGCGACGGCACCGGCGGATCGGCCAGGGCGCTGGATTCCGAGCGCCTGACGGTGTTGAGCGGCAC
>CBHTTW010000397.1:0-2970 GCA_966096025.1 uncultured Alphaproteobacteria bacterium
TGATCGGCGGCAGCGGCCAATCGCACAGCGCCAACTTCTCGACGACCGGCAGCGGCGCGCAAAAAGAAATCACCATCATGTTTGCTGCTGTGGCTCCCGCTGGTCAGTAGCGCAATCCAAAACGATCTCGAGCGAGGCATTCCGCCGAGCGACGCGCAGCATCCGACAGCTTCCTTCCCCCTCGCGGCGAAGCCGCTTGGAGGGGGAAGGTGTCGCAGCGAAGTGTTTGCGGAGCAAACCTGAGCTGTGACGGATGGGGGTCATAGAAAAAGAAAAAAGGCCGGCGGATTTCTCCGCCGGCCTTTTCCGTAAACTTCGCAACCGTGGATTAGACGGCCTTGAGGTTCGCCGCCTTGGCGCCGCGCGCGTCGGGCACGATGTCGAACGAGACCTTCTGGCCTTCGCTCAGCGAACGCATGCCGGCAGCTTCCACGGCCGTGGCGTGCACGAACACGTCCTTGCCGCCGCCTTCCGGCGCGATGAAGCCAAAGCCCTTGGAGGTGTTGAAGAATTTCACGGTTCCGATAGTCATGTAACAGTTCCTGCAGTAATTGCCGCGCGGCGGAATGCCGGTACGGACGGGCCTTTACACTTGTCGCAGGGAAGGAAGTTCAACCGTCGTCCAGGCGCACTCTAAAAGTGGGCAGGATAAGTCTAGGTGCGCTTCTCTGTGACGGGCGTAACTCCACGTGGCCGCGACAATACGCGCATGGCCCAGCCTTGGCAACTGAGCGGCCGGGCCCGGCAACTGTATTCAGTTGGGCGCGCAACCGGTTAACCCAGATTGGGTTAGAGGTGGAACGTACCAGGGCTTGCGCGCGTTGGTTGCCGGAACAATATTTACGGTACAATCGCAGTGCGGTAGCCGACTTTGTGTCAGCGTTACCGCGGGTTTGCATTGTCGCTTTTTTCCGCGTTCCGCCGGGGTTCCCGGCGGGTGGATGGTCAATCGGGAGAACCGGATGGCGCCAGACGCGACCCAACACCCGACCGCCAGGCCGGACTTTGAGCATGTGTTCAACCACATGCCGGGCCTGTGTCTTGTGCTCGACCCGGCCTTCATCATCGTGGCGCAAAATGAAGAGCATGCCCGCGCCACGCTGACCGAGGGCGGCCGCATCGTGGGCCGGCATGTCTTCGCCGCTTTTCCCGACAATCCCGATCATTCCGGCGCCACCGGGGTGTCGCTGATCCGCGCTTCCCTGCTCAAGGTGATGAAGACGCGCGCGCCCGATCATCTGCCGATGCTGCGCTATGACGTGCAGCCGGCCAAGGGGCCTTTCCTGACGCGCTATTGGTCGGTGACCAATGTGCCGTTGCTGGGCGCCGACGGTTATGTGCAATGGATTTTGATCCGTGCCGAAGACCGCACCGAACTGGCGCGGCAGCGCCGCCAGGTCGGCTTGTCGCCGGAAGGCAAGGTGGCGTCGTTTTGATTATCGTGAGAGAGTCGGAGGATGACCGTCACTATTTATCACAATCCCAATTGCTCAAATTCCCGGAAAGCCTTGGAGATCATCCGCGCCCGCGGCATCGAGCCCAGGATTGTCGAATATCTCAAGACGCCGCCGACGCCGCAGGAGCTGTGGCACCTGATCCGGGAAAAGTTGAAACTCCCGGTGCGCGATGTGATGCGCACCCAGGAAGCCGCTTACAGCGACATGAAATTGAATGACGCGGACGACGATACCTTGATGGCCGCCATCGCCGCGCATCCGATTTTGTTGAACCGCCCAATTGTCGTGACCGATAAGGGCGCCAAGCTCTGCCGCCCGGGCGAGATGGTGGAAGAGCTGCTCTGAACCCAAATTGTCATGGCCCGCAAATGCGGGCCATCCAGATGACGCCAGCGCTCAACTTGAAGGATAATCGCGGACCCAACTGGATGGCCCACACGGAGTTTACACTCCGGCCGCACTTTGCGCGGACCGGGGTGGTGGGCCATGACAATTGGGGTTCTTACCGCCCCTGATCCGTCTGCATCGGGTTGCCGGGGCCGCTCTGCGCCGAGGGCTGGCCTTCATTGTGGCTGCCGCCGACCAGGAACAGGGCGAGCAACACGGCGGCAAGGAGAACGCCCGCCGATACGATCAGGTTGGTATCGCGCTGCTGGCTGACAGGAACCGCCATGGGACCCTCTCGCTGGAATTGCCAAGAGGTAAGGCGGGAACAGCGGGGATGGTTCCGGTGGAACCTAAAAACGCGGTTCAAGAGGCAATCGAAATGATTTCGATTTCGCCGAGAGGCTCGGCGGCTTCCACAACGTCACCGCATACAGAACCAAGAATGCTGTTCGCGAGCGGGCTACGAAATGAGATCAGACCCTTGGAGGCATCGGCTTCATCGACCCCGACAATGCGGAAGGTCTGGGTACGGCCCTTGCGGCTGATGGTGACGGTCGAGCCGAATGACACGGTGTCAGTTGAGGGTGGCGGCGCGACTTCGGCGGTGGACTTGCGGATTTCCCAATAGCGCAGGTCGCGGGCCAGGGTCTCGCGCAGCAACACGTTCGTTTCGGTCTTCATCGCCGCTTCGATGCGGGCGATATGGGCGTCTATTTGAGCAAGCCCCTCAGAAGTCACCAGATTTGGTCCATCATCGACCATTCGCTCAGGTGGCGCGGCTGACTCTGCCGTTTCTTTTACAAACGCCCGAGACATAACGCCTCCTGCGTAGGCGGATAGGCCCGTCCGGCGCCTCGCTCGTGCTCGGCGCGCTCGTCACTTTCGCAGGTCCACTGGACCTGCTCACGCGCTACGCGCGCCGCTCCTCGCCCTTCCGGGGTGACCAGGTTGGGGCCATCATCGACCATCCTTTCGGGAGGGGCCGCGGACTCGGCGGTTTCCTTGACGAAGGCGCGGGACATGGCGGCAGGTTAGCACAAAATGGAGTTGGTTGCCGTCCCGGCCTCGGGGGGGCGGGGGAATGGGCCCCCGGGCGGGGGGGGTGCGGGTTGACGGGCGGGCGGGC
>CBHTTW010000398.1:0-2961 GCA_966096025.1 uncultured Alphaproteobacteria bacterium
GCGCCTCGCCGGGAATGACATTTTGGGTTGATCCAGAAAAACTGCGCGACGTCGCCTTACCCACCGTGATGCGCAAAATCGTTGAGCACGGACTCGATGACGGTGGGCCGTTGTTCAGAAACAAAACGCTGCTAGCGAACAAATAAGACGCAGCCTTCGGTAGCGCCGCTTTCCGCCCCGATGACGATTTGATAAAACGTCCCGGCGCCCGTGACATGCCATTTTCCGTCGGTAAGGCGTGCCTTCCACTTCACTGGTTTGTCGGGACTGCATTCCTTAGCCGCGATTGCGATCGCGTCGGCCGAGTTTTGGACACGCCAATCTGCCGGAAGCTTCTGAGCGCATCCGCTCAAAGCGATCAGGGCAATTAAGGGGTATTGTCTCAAGTCCGGGCGACTGTTCAAGAAAGTCCTGAACGCAGCTGCTGGCGCAGCACATCGATCGGCACAAGGGCGCCGTTCATCTCGAACTGCCAGAAGGTCCAGCCATTGCAGGCATCCAGACCCTGCACATGCGCGCCCATCTGATGGATCGAACCCGAGGCATTGGCGCAGGCCAGAGTGCCGTCGGCGCGTACTTTGGCGGTCTGATGCTTGCGCGTGCCGTGCAGGACGGTGCCCACCGGCAACAGCCCGCGCTCCACCACCCAGCCGAAGGGAATGCGCGGTTCGGCGCGCTTGGATTTGGTGACTTCCAATACGTCGCTGTCGGCGGGAACGACTTCCGCGATGCGGGCGCGCGCCACATCGGCATAGGTCTTCTCGCGTTCGATGCCGATGAAGCGGCGGCCCAGCCTTTTGGCCACCGCACCGGTGGTGCCCGAGCCGAAGAAGGGGTCCAGGATCACATCGCCCGGCTTGGTGCTGGAAACGATCACCCGGTGCAGCAGGGACTCCGGCTTCTGCGTGGAATGCGCCTTCTGGCCGTCGGCGCCCTTGAGGCGTTCATGGCCAGCGCAGATCGGCAAGGTCCAGTCGGAGCGCATCTGCAATTCGTCGTTCAGCGCCTTCATGGCTTCGTAATTGAAAGTGTATTGCTGCTTGGGATTCTTGGTCGCCCAGATCAAGGTCTCATGCGCATTGGTGAAACGGCGCCCCTTGAAGTTGGGCATGGGATTGGATTTGCGCCACACCACATCGTTGAGAATCCAGAAGCCCAGGTCCTGCAGGATCGATCCGACGCGGAAGATATTGTGATAGGAGCCGATCACCCACAGGCTGCCGGAATCTTTCAGGCAGCGGCGCGCCGCGCCCAGCCAGTCGCGGGTGAACTGGTCATACGACTCAAACGAGCTGAACTGGTCCCAATGGTCGTCGACCGCGTCGACCTTGGACTGATCGGGCCGGCGCAGCTCGCCACGCAGCTGCATATTGTAAGGGGGGTCGGCGAACACCAGGTCGGCACAGCCCTCGGGCAGCGCCTTCATGCGCTCGACGCAATCGCCCTCAATCACCTGATCCAGCTTCATCGACCCCAGCCTGTTCTATCCACACTTGAAGCCACACTGATTCGGTGGAGTCCCCAGGTCAAGAGTCTTGATGAATCAAAGTGTTATGACTTGAGTCCCCAGATTCATCCCCATACCAGATATGGTATGTAGACGGAGCAAATTTCGACTTTTCCACGGTTCATCCGCCCCCGGATCAATTGCCCGCACCGGATCGGGCCGGCCAATTGCTCCGATTGTGACAGTGCCCAGTGGGTGTGCTGCAGCAACTTTTGCTGCACCGCAAATGTCATAAATGTTTAAAACGGCCGGAAAATATGGTTAATTTGCCGGGATTGTCCGTGGAAGGATGATTTGCATGTCGGATTATTCCAACAGAGTTCCACAAGCCGCGCGCGCGAGCACGGTGTATGGCGTGGACTCCGCTATCGTGATTGTTGTCTCCGCGGCCCTGATATTCTGGGCCTCGGTCGGCGCCGCGATCTGGCTGTTCCTCTAAATCGCGAACAACTTCCGGGCGCGAGCCGGCGCCCGTTTCAACCGGACTCTGTTCTCCACGATTATGATTAAAATGAAAAGCAAAGGCATGTCAGTGCCTTGGCCGGTCATCTGCGCGGGCGCTAACGATCTGTTCACCATTAGGGGAGTAAGTGAGGGCCGAAAGTTCCACGCTTCGGGCTCATGCGTACCACGACAATCATCGCGACTATCGCCACGGCGATCTTGATGGGCAGCGCGGCTGCGTCGTCCCTCAATGTGCATCCTGCGCATCAGGAGATCTGCACCGCTCCCGCGGCCAGCGCCATTTCGCTGGTGGGTTCGCAAGGCGCGTTCGGTGTCGTGCTGATATCCGCGCCGGTATGCATCCGATAATCTGAATTCCCGCCGGGGGGCAGGATGAAGGGGTTGTTCCGTCACATCGCCGCTTTCATCCTTTGCGGCTCCGCCTTTCTCATCCCGGGCGCCGCCGCCCAGGAGGACCGCCAGGCTGTTTGCCAGGCGTCATGGGAAAGATGCATGGCCAGCGTCGAAGGCAAGAATTGGAAACCGGTTTACGACCGCTGCGTGAAAGCGCGCACCACATGCCTGGGCGGGGCGGCCTACACACCGGCAACCACCGCCACCAATGCTTCGATCTCGGTGCAGAATAGCGGCGGCGAGGGCAGCGACCCCGCCAATGCCGATCCCGCGACACGCGAGGCGCATTGCGAAAAGGGGATGCGAGGCGAGAATAGAAGTTGCACCTTGGCCGCCGCCGGCGGCGGCTATGGCCAGAGTTTCAGCCTGCTCGGCCCCGGCGTTCCCTTGTCGCGCATGCAGCGCGCCAGTTCGGTGGTCAAATGCGCCGGCGGCGGCCTGGCGCAGTTTTATCTCAACGGACGCATCGAATCCTGCGTGCTGGACGATTACGGCGCCCAAGGCATCGCGCTGACCGATTATTCCGGCAAGGTGATGACCTGCCCAAGCAAGACCGTCGCCCGCTTCGATGCCGAGGGCCGCGTTTTATCCTGCAG
>CBHTTW010000399.1:0-2958 GCA_966096025.1 uncultured Alphaproteobacteria bacterium
AGACCACGCCGCTGGTGGCCGATGGCGTGATGTATCTGGGTTCGCCCTATGGCTATATCGTGGCGCTGGATCCGGTCAGCGGCAAGGAATTGTGGAAGTACAAACTGCCGGGCAACATCCGCCCCGCCCCGCGCGGCATGGCCTATTGGCCGGGCGACAAGGACAATGCCCCGGAACTGCTGTTCGGCACCAATGACGGCAAGCTGGCTGCGATCAATGTCAAGACCGGCAAGCCGGCGGAAAAATTCGGCGAGAATGGTTTCGTCAATCTGCGCACCCCCGAAATCATGCGCGGCTTCGACAAGAATTATCAGCTGACTTCGCCGCCGGGCATTTTCAAGAATCTGGTGATGACCGGCGCCTCCAATCCGGAAGATCCGCGCAGCGTGTCCGGCGACCAGCGCGCCTGGGATGTGCGCACCGGCAAGCTGGTTTGGACTTTCCATGCCGTGCCGCGCGAAGGCGAATTCGGCAACGACACATGGCCCAAGGACGGCTGGCAGAACCGGTCCGGCATCAACATCTGGAACATGATGACCGTGGACGATCAGCGCGGCATCGCCTATCTGCCCTTCACGGGACCTGCCACCGACCGCTGGGGCGGCGACCGCCATGGCGCAAACCTGTTCGGCAATTCTCTGGTGGCGGTGGACGCCAATACCGGCAAGCGGCTGTGGCATTTCCAGCTGGTGCATCATGAAATCTGGGATCATGACAATCCCACTCCGCCCATGCTGTTCGACGTGAAGCGGGACGGTAAGACCATTCCCGCCGTGGCGGCGATGACCAAGGCCGGCTATCTCTTTATCTTCGACCGTGTCACCGGCAAGCCGCTCTATGACGTCAAGGAAGTGCCGGTGCCGCAAAGCGATACGCCCGGCGAAAAAAGCTGGCCCACCCAGCCGATGCCGGTGACTCCGCCGCCATTGGCCAAGCAGAGCTTCACCGCCGCCACCGACATCGTCACCGTGACGCCGGAACTGGAAGCCGTCTGCAAGAAATTGATCGCCGACCGCAAGATCAAGGACTCGGTGGCCTTTTCGCCGATCCCCGCGGGTGTGCAGAATGCGCGCTTCCCCGGCAGCGGCGGCGGACCGGAATGGGGCGGCGGCGCCTTCGATCCCAAGCTGGGCTATTTCATCGTCAACACCCAGGAATTGGGTTCGATCGAGGCGTTGGAAAAGAAGCCTGGCGGCTGGTGGGCTTCCGCCTATGGACCGGACAGCTTCTTCATCAATCCGGACGAAAAGAACGGCTATATGCCCTGCCACCAGCCGCCCTGGGGCAATCTCTATGCGGTGAACGTCAACACCGGCAAGATCGCCTGGCGGGTGAATCTGGGCGTCACCGACAGCTTTCCGGAGGGCAAGAAGAACACCGGGCGTCCCAATCTGGGCGGGCCGCTCACCACCGCCAGCGGGCTGATCTTCATTGGCGCCACCGATGACAGCCGCTTCCGCGCTTTCGAGACCCGTACCGGCAAGGAAATCTGGACCTATAAACTGGACGCTTCCGCCCACGCCTCGCCCATCACCTTCCGGGGCAAGGACGGCAAGCAATATATCGCCATCGTGGCGACTGGCGGCTCGTTTGTGCACAGCCCGCCGGTGGGCGACAGTCTGGTGGTGTTCGGTCTGCCGTAAGGCTCGGCGTATCGCAACAAAAAGGGCGCGTCTGGAAACGGACGCGCCCTTTTTCCGTTGATCGTTCAGCGCGCCGACAGTTTTTCGCGGGCCGCCATGGCGCATTCGCCGGTCATGGTGAAATAGCGCTGGACCGCATCGTTGGCTTGTTCATACGGATGCGGTTCGCCCGTGCGGCGCAGACGTACCAGCCGTCCGCGATCCCAGGCATCGTCGAACTCCGAATGGTTGGACATCAGGATGGTGGCGCCCGCCGCCTTGGCGGCTTCCGCCATCTTCTTCTGGGAGGCGATATAGGTGTCGTAGCGCGCCGCGTCCTTGGGGAAGTTGAAGGCGGTGCCGCCGGAATAGGCCACGGTCAGCGGCCGGCCGCGATCCTTGACGGTGAAAATCATCGACAGGGTTCCCAAAGTGTGGCCCGGGGTTGAAACCAAGGTGACGCTGGTGTCGCCCAAGGTGATCTTCTGGCCGTCTTCACCGATGACGTCGCGTTTGGGCACGCCGCCCGGGATATTGGGGTTCTTTTCGATCAAGTCCCAGTCGGGCCCGCCCATCACCACTTTGGCGCCGTAACGCTCCTGCAGCAGCTTGGCGCCTTCGTCATGATCGCCATGGGCATGGGTGATGATGACATATTTGATATTGGCGGCATTGAGACCCAGCTTGGCCAGGCCCTGCACGATTTCCGGCTCGACGGCATAATTGTACAGCGTGTCGATCAGGATGATGCCTTGGCTGGTCTGCAGCGCCCAGGCGGAATGGATCTTGGTGCCCACCCAGTAAAGATTGTCGAACATGCGCGCCGGCTCGGCATACCAGGTGGCGCGCTCCGGAATGGGGCGGGGAGTGCCCCCGCCGCCGACGGGCGCATCGGGTACGATGCAAAGCCGCGCCAGGGTGCCGGGAAAATCGGTGCCCGCGGCCTTGCGGGCGGCGGAGAGATGTTCGTCAACCGCCGGCTGGGCCGAAGCCGTGAAAGAACTGGCTGCCAGGAGTGCGGCAGTGAGGGCCTTTTTCAAGCTAACGGCGCGCGGCATTGAAAGCGTCGAGTCCTTTGCTGCCAGGGCAGAGTTCCTTTTCCGACAGGCGGTTGAGGGCGGCGGGCACGGTATTGAGATTGGCATGCATGTCGGTGGCGCTGGCATCCATATAAATCAGTCCTGTGACAAGCTCGCCCACCGCGGCCCGGCTTTGCAGGTAATTCATCGCCCCGATCCGGTCAAAGGGGTCATAGTCGGCGGCCAGCTTTGCCAGCCGCAGGGTCGAGCCGTCATGCAGCGCCACTTCCTCGGTGGTGCCGGGGGCGTATTCGATC
>CBHTTW010000400.1:0-2945 GCA_966096025.1 uncultured Alphaproteobacteria bacterium
GTTCGTCCTGACGCGCCTTCACGCTGAGCTGATGATAGTGCAGGGCGTGCAATGTGGCGGCGGTGGGTGAGGGCACCCAGGCACAACTCGCGCCCGCCATGGGGTGGCCGATCTTGGCTTTCAGCATATCCGCCATCTTGTCGGGCATCGCCCACATGCCCTTGCCGATCTGCGCCTTGCCTTGGAAGCCGCAAGCCAGGCCGATATCGACATTCTGGTCTTCATAGGCCGCCAGCCATTTGGAGGTTTTCATCTCGCCCTTGCGCACCATCGGGCCGGCATACATGGAGGTGTGCATCTCATCGCCGGTGCGGTCGAGGAAACCGGTATTGATGAAGACGATGCGGTCCTTGGCGGCGCGGATGCACTCCTTCAAGTTGGTGGAGGTGCGGCGTTCCTCGTCCATCACGCCCATCTTGATGGTGTGGCGCTCCAAACCCAGAATGTCTTCCACGCCGTCGAACAGGGTGCCGGTAAAGGCCACTTCGGCGGGGCCGTGCATCTTGGGCTTGACGATATAGATGCTGCCCTTGCGGCTGTTGCGGCGCTTGCCCTTGATGTCATGAAGCGCCACCAGGGAGGTGACCGCGCCGTCCATCAGGCCTTCGCCGATCTCGCTGCCGTCGGGGAGAAGAATGGCGTCGCTGGTCATCAAATGACCGACATTGCGGATAAAGAGCAGGCTGCGGCCGGGCAGGGTGAGCTTGCCGCCATCCGCTGCGGCATATTCCCGGTCGGGATTGGCGGCGCGGGTCATGGTCCGGCCGCCCTTTGCGAAACTGGCGGTCAGGGTGCCGTTCATCAGCCCCAGCCAGTTGCGATAGGCATCGGCCTTGTCCTGGGCATCCACCGCGGCGATGGAATCCTCGCAGTCCATGATGGTGGTGATGGCCGATTCCAGCACCACATCGCTGATCCCGGCTTTATCGTTCTTGCCGATGGGCGCGGTGCGGTCGCGATGGATTTCGATATGCAGCCCGTTATGGCCCAGCAGGATAACCGAGGGATCGGCGGCATTGCCGGCATAACCCTTGAACTGCGACGGATCTTTCAGCGCCGGTTTTAATGCGCCACCTTCGACGGAGATGGCGGAAGCATCTTTCCAGGAACCGCCCGCCAGAGGCGCGGCCTTGTCCAGCGTCTCCCGAGCGAAGGCGATCACGGCGGCACCGCGCTTTTCGTTATAGCCTTTGCCGGCCGCCAACTCGCCGTCTTGCGCAATGGCGTCGGTGCCGTAAAGCGCGTCATACAGGCTGCCCCAGCGGGCATTGACCGCGTTCAGCGCAAAACGGGCGTTGGTCAGCGGCACCACCAGCTGCGGACCAGCGATCTCGGCAATCTCCGGATCGACATTTTTTGTGCCGATCTGAAAGTCGGGGCCCTCCGGTTGCAGATAACCGATCTCTTTGAGATAGGCGGTGTAGGCGGCGGCATCGATGGGACGGGCGGGATTTTTCTTGTGCCAGTCATCGATCGCGGCTTGCAGCCGGTCGCGCTCCTTGAGCAACGCCTTGTTCTGCGGCATCAGCCTGACGGCAAGGGCGGCGAAACCGGACCAGAATTTTTCCGCATCGACGCCGCTGCCGGGCAGCGCTTCCTTGGCAATGAAATCATGCAAGGGGCGCGCGACTTGAAGGCCGTGAACCGAAACTCTCTCCACCATGACGCTCTTCTTTTGTAAGGGGTTGCGCCTAGCCTAAAACGGCCGGCCCCAAACGAAAAGGCCGGGCGTCCTAGGGTCGCGGTTTCGACGGGCGCACCCCGATTGATATCGCGTTCTATGCGACCTTCGAAACCGATACGACCCTAGGATTCAATAAGTTGCTGGTGTCCTTCGATTCCGAAATTCGCTTAGAGCCCGATATAGAGAGCGTGCGAATTTCGGAATCGGGACACCAGCGGCCCGGCCTTTTCCAGTCAATTTGCCGCTGCCGGTCAGTGAGGCGGGATCATCCAGGTCCAGAAATGCTGCTGGAAGAAGACCAGGATGCCCAGCAGGATGGTGAAGATGATCGAATGTATGAAGGTCCGCCGGAAGATCGATGATTCATGGCCCTTCAGGTCGCTGACCGCCACGCCGGTGGCGATATTCTGCGGCGAGATCATCTTGGCGAAAACGCCACCCGATGAGTTGGTGGCCGCCATCAGCACCGGATCGAAGCCCAGCTTGTTCGCCGCCACGACCTGCAGATTGCCGAACAGGGCGTTGCCGGAAGCATCGCTGCCCGACAGGAACACCGCCAGCCAGCCCAGGAAGGCGGACAGAAGCGGGAAGAGCGCTCCTGACGCCGCGACACCCAGGCCCAACGTGTAGGTCATGCCGGAATAGTTGGCGAGATAGGCCAGGCCGACAATGGCCGTGACTGTCACGGAGGGAAGCAGGATCTGCTTGAAGGCGGTGCCTATGGACTGCAGGAACTTGGAGAGGCCGACGCCTGTCGCCAAGGCCGTCAGAAGAGCGGTCAACAGTATGGCGGTGCCGGTGGCGAAGGGCTGGAAGTTCCAGACCGCCGCATAGGGCTTCTCATACAGGGTGATGAAGACCTGGTTGTGCAGGCCAGGCCACTGGATCGGTTGCGCGAACCAGGTGGCGACCTTGAAGTGGGTCCACACCATCACCACGGCGATCATGATCAGCCAGGGCAGCCAGCCCTGCCAGGTTGGCACCTTGGCGTGAGGCGCGTTGGGATCTTCCACCGGCTTGACCAGGGCATATTCGGGATTCGGCGCCGGCTGCCATACGCGCAGGAAAAGCACAGTGGCGATCAGGGACGAACCCGCCGACACCACGTCGGTCAACTCATAGCTCATATGGTTGGAAGCGACGAACTGGCCCAGCGCGAAAGCGCCGCCCGCGACCAGCAGCACCGGAAACAGGGCGCGTACCGACTTCATGCCGCCATACATGGCCATGACATAGAAGGGCAGCAGCAAGGCGAAGAAGG
>CBHTTW010000401.1:0-2933 GCA_966096025.1 uncultured Alphaproteobacteria bacterium
GCCAGATCGCCGGCCCCAAGGCGGTGGAGCATCTGGTCGATGCGGTGCTCTATTTTGAGGGCGAGCGCGGCCATCATTTCCGCGTCTTGCGCGCGGTGAAAAACCGTTTCGGCGCCACCGACGAAATCGGCGTGTTCGAAATGACCGGCAAGGGGCTCGCCGAAGTCGCCAATCCCTCGGCGTTGTTTCTGGGCGACCGCAAATCCGCCGCGCCGGGCACCGCGGTCTTTGCCGGGCTGGAAGGCACCCGGCCCTTGCTCTGCGAAATCCAGGCGCTGGTTTCCCCCACCGCTTACGGCACGCCGCGCCGCGCCGTGGTGGGCTGGGATACCGGGCGGCTGGCCATGATCCTGGCGGTGTTGGACGCCCGGGCCGGGGTTGGAATCGGGGCCAGCGATGTCTATCTGAACGTCGCGGGCGGCCTTAAAATCGGCGAACCCGCGGCCGACCTGGCGGTGGCCGCCGCGCTTGTATCCTCATTCGGTGGAGAAGCCTTGCCGCGCGACACGGTGTTTTTCGGAGAGATTTCGCTGTCGGGCGACATCCGCCCGGTGCCCCAGTCCGAAAGCCGGCTGAAGGAAGCCGCCAAGCTGGGGTTCAAAAACGCCTTCATTCCGGCCGGAACCTTGAAAAATTCCGGGGCCGACGCGTCAGGCCTGGCGTTAACCGAGATTACCAGCGTGGCCGAGCTGTTGAGATTTGCCCCCGAGCCGACTCCCCGCCGTGGTAAAGTCGAATCATGAGTCGGCCCCAATGAGCCTTTCGGTCAACTTCATCGACTGCCTGATCGTGCTGATCGTCGTGGTGTCGGCCGGCTATGCCTGTTGGCGCGGCTTCATCTGGGAAACCCTCACCATCTTTTCCTGGGCCGTGGCGTCGATCAGCTGTCTTTATTTCGGTCCCTACATCGTGCCTCTCACCAAAAGCCTGGTGGGCGAAGGATGGCTGGCCACCTTGCTGGGATACGCGTCGGTGTTCATGGCGATTTTCATTCCCTTCGCCTTCATCAGTCACCGCTTCAGCGAGACGGTGAAAAATTCCCCCATCGGTCCCCTGGACCGGGCGGCGGGTATCGCCTTCGGTGTGGTGCGCGGGCTGGTGATCCTGGGACTGGCTTACATGGCGTTTACCTATTTTGTCCCGATCCGCAATCACCCCAAATGGCTCACCGAGGCGCGGCTCATCCCCATCATTCAGAGCACCGCCGATATCCTGTTGACCGCGGTTCCCAACCAGCCGAGCGATTACACCTATCTTCCCCAGCATGATCCGCTGCGTCAGGCCCCGTCCCAGGTGGAACAGAAAAAGGCGGCGAATTCCCCTGAAAATTCAACCCGCCATGACCCCATGGCAGAGCTGATCCGCAAGAATGAACAGGCGAATAGTGTCCCAAAAAGCACCAAGGAACCGGTGCAACAGAAGAGCGCAGCCGCGCCCGCGAAATCCTATGGCGCGGGCGACCGCCAGGCGCTAGACAGGCTTGTACAGACCGGCGGGAGCCGATGACCGGCCATAGCGAATCTGTTTGGGACCTGGATCAAGACACGCTGCATGAAGAGTGCGGCGTGTTCGGCATTTTCGACCATGCCGATGCCGGCGCGCTGTCGGTCCTGGGTCTGCATGCGCTTCAGCATCGCGGCCAGGAAGCGGCGGGCATCGTCACCTATGACAATGGCCATTTCATTTCCGAACGCCACATGGGCCTGGTGGGCGACGCCTTCGGCCGTGGCTCCGCCGCCGCCAAGAACCTCAAGGGCCGTTTTGCCATCGGCCATAACCGCTATTCCACCGCCGGCGGCAGCCGCGCCAGCAACATCCAGCCGATCTTCGCCGATCTGGCGGGCGGCGGCCTGGCCATCGCCCATAACGGCAATCTGACCAACGCCCATACCCTGCGCCAGGAACTGGTGGGGCAGGGCGCGATCTTCCAATCCACCTCCGACACCGAAACCATCGTGCATCTGACGGCGCGCAGCACCAAGTCGCGCATTGTCGACAAGCTGATCGATGCGCTGTGCCAGGTGGAAGGCGCCTATTCGCTGGTGGCGCTGACCAGCAAGAAGCTGATCGGGGTGCGCGATCCCCATGGCGTGCGGCCGCTGGTGATGGGCAATCTGGACGGGGCGGTGATCTTCGCTTCCGAAACCTGCGCCCTGGACATCATCGGCGCCGAATATGTCCGCGACGTGAAAGCCGGCGAGATGATTGTGGTGGACAAGGACGGGGTGCGCAGCCATTTCCCCTTCAAGCCGCAGTCGCACCGTTTCTGCGTCTTCGAATACATCTATTTCGCGCGGCCCGATTCCACCCTGGAAGGGCGCAACGTCTATGAGGCGCGCAAGAATATCGGCGCGGTCCTGGCGCATGAGGCCCCGGTCGATGCCGATATGGTGATCCCGGTGCCCGACAGCGGCGTGCCCGCCGCGCTGGGCTTCGCCAATGCCGCCAATATCCCCTTCGAGCTGGGCATCATCCGCAATCATTATGTCGGGCGCACCTTCATCGAGCCGTCGGATTCCATCCGTCATCTGGGCGTGCGGCTGAAGCACAATCCCAATCGCGCCAAGCTCAGGGGCAAGAAGGTCATTCTGGTCGACGATTCCATCGTGCGCGGCACCACCTCCAAGAAGATCGTGGAAATGGTGCGCGATGCCGGCGCCGCCGAGGTGCATTTCCGGGTTTCCTCGCCGCCCACCACCCATTCCTGTTTTTATGGCGTGGACACGCCCAATACCGACGATCTGTTGGCCCATAAGATGGATGTCGAGCAGATGCGCCGCTTCATCGGCGCCGACAGCCTGGCCTTCATTTCGATGAACGGTCTCTATCGCGCCATGGGCAAGGCCGAGCGCATGGCCCAGGCCCCGGATTTCTGCGACGCCTGTTTCACCGGCGATTATCCCATCTCGCTGACCGATATCAGCGGCGGCACG
>CBHTTW010000402.1:0-2921 GCA_966096025.1 uncultured Alphaproteobacteria bacterium
TGGCGCTTCGCCATTCTGGATACGCCCTCGATCAATGCCATGGCCTTTCCCGGCGGCATTGTGGTGATCACGCGCGGGCTTTATGCGCTTCTGACCAGTGAGGATGAATTGGCGGCGGTGCTGGCGCACGAGATCGCCCATGTCAATCGCCGCCATCAATGGAAAGTCATTCAACAGCAGAAGCTGGTCGCCCTGGCCGGGAACGCGGTGGCCGGCAGCAACAAGGACCAAACCGCGCAACTGGTGGCGGATCTGGGCACCAAGCTGATCGCCCGTGGCCTGGACAAGGCGTCGGAGTTCGAAGCCGACCGCGATGGCGTGGTGATCGCCGCCCGCGCCGGTTACGATTCCTCCGCTTTGATCGCGGTGATGGAAAAACTGACAAGCCTCAAGACTGGCGCCGATACGGCGCTGCTTTTTTCCACCCATCCGTCGCCGCAAGACCGTATCGCCGCCTTGAGCGAAGCCGCGACGCCGGAGCTGGAAGCCGCCGCCGAACCTTCCGCCGCCGCCAATCGCATCAGGACGGCGCGTTGAGCGGGCCAGGCACAGATGCCTCGCAGGGCGGGGCCTGGCGGGCGGCGGCCCTGCGGATCGGCGCCCAGGCGCGCGGCCGCTCGACCATGTTTTACTTCGGGCTGGCGGCGCTCTTTGTCATCGCCATTCTGGCCAATCTGGTTTGGAACTGGGCTGCGCCGGGGGTGAAGAACACGTCCCTGGACCTGGCGGTGCGGATGCGCCTGTCCAGTCCGCCGCCCGATCCCGCGATCCTGATTGTCGACATCGACGAGCGCTCGCTGGCCTTGCTGGCGCCGCAGCATGGGCGTTGGCCCTGGCCGCGCTCGGTGATCGCCGAGACCATCGCGGGCCTGTCGGATGCCGGGGCAACGTCCATCCTGGTCAATCTGACGTTCAGCGATCCCGACCGCGATCACCCCCAGGACGATGCGGCCTTGCAGGATGTGCTGGCGCATACGCCCAATGTCGTCCTGCCGATTACGCGCCTCAATCCCGCCAATGACAGCCAGAGCCAGGTCGCGATCACCCGCTTTGCCGGGGCGCAAATCCATGATGCGGCGGCCGCGGCCAAGCCTGTCGCGGTGCTGGTGCCGGCCTTTTCGGCGGTCTATGACCGGCTGGGCTTCAACAATCTTCGGGTCGATAGCGACGGGGCGGTGCGGCGCTTCGATCCCTGGTTGAATGAGCCTGCTTTTTCTTTTCCGTCTTTGCCGCTGCGCGCCTTGGAGGCGGGAAAAATTTCGAGCCGCATCGGCAGCGCGGATTTCCCCGATGGCATGATCCTGAACTGGCGCAACAAGCGCGGCGATTATGAGCGCCGTTCCTTCGCCGATATCGCCGCCGATCTAGAGGCCGGCAAGACGGAACGCTATCGCGGGCGCTTTATTGTCCTGGGGGCGACGGCAACCGGCCTCGGCGGCATCAGGGGTACGGCGGCGGCGGCGGTGACGGACGACAACACCATCCTGGCCACCGCCATGGACGATATGAAGGCGGGCACCTGGCTGCGCATGATCCCGGCCTGGGTGACGGCGCTGCTGTCGATCCTGTCGATCCTGGGCCTGGCGGCGACCTTCATGCTGCGCATGGAGCAGCGCTGGACCAATACCGTGTTTTGGCTTCTGCAAACCGGCTTCATCGCCGTCACCATCTACAGCATCAGCTATACGCCCTATCTGCTGGATATTTCCTCGACCATCCTTTTTGCGCTGAGCTATTACACCATCACCAAGGTCTATGCCGCGATCCATTTGAGCGCGGTGCGGGGCAATCCGGTGTTTTCGGATTTCCTGCAAGGCCATGCCGACAAGCCATTCCTGTTGATCGGCATCGATGGCGGCGAAAGCACCAAGCAGCGGGTCCGCACCATGGTGCGCCGGATGGAGCGCCGCTTCGGATTGCGCAATGTGCTGCATGTCGACAATCTGTTCGGCAGCGGCCATGTGCTGCAGCCCTCGACCCAGAACCTGTCTTTTGTGGTGCTGGCGGCGGCGCGGGAGGATTTTTCCGCCGCGCGGGCGGAAGCCGAAGGCATCGTGCGCGCCAGCATGCTGAAGCCGTATCTGGTCGATGTGCCGGTGGACGGCGATATGCAGGATGTGCACCGGCTTTCCAAGGCGATGCTGGGCGCCGCCAGCGACATGGTTTGAATGAGGGGCTTATGAACAGGTTATTGGCGGGATTTTTTGCAGGCTTGCTGCTGCCTTCGGCGGCCTGGGCGCAAACGGCCGACGAGGCGGCGTTCCGCGCCCTTTATAAAGAGATGGTGGAAACCAACACCACCTTCTCGGTGGGAAACTGCACGCTGCTGGCCGACAAGATCGCGGCGCGATTCAAGGCGGCGGGCTTTCCAGACAGTGCGCTGATCCCTTTTTCGACCCCGGAATGGCCCAAGAGTGGCGGGCTGATCGTGAACTATCCCGGCAGCGATAAGAATGCCAAGCCGATGCTGCTGCTGGCGCATCTGGATGTGGTCGAGGCCAAGCGCGAAGACTGGACCCGCGATCCTTTCACCCTGGTGGAGGAGGGCGGCTATTTCTATGGACGCGGCACCCATGACGACAAATCCCAGGTGGCGATCTGGGTCGACAGCCTGATCCGCTATCGCCAGGAGGGCTTCAAGCCCCGGCGCACCATCAAACTGGCGCTGACCTGCGGCGAGGAAAGCAGCGTGCCCTTCAATGGCGCGTCCTGGCTGATGGCCAACCGGCGCGAGCTGATGGACGCGGAATTCGCGCTCAATGAGGGCGCCTGGGGCCAGCTGGACGAGCAGGGCAATCGCGTCGCCCTGCTGGTCGAGGCGGGTGAGAAGACCTCGCAGAATTTTTCCCTGGAGGTGACCAATATCGGCGGCCATTCCTCGGTGCCGCTGCCCGACAATGCCATCTATCATCTGGCCGACG
>CBHTTW010000403.1:0-2900 GCA_966096025.1 uncultured Alphaproteobacteria bacterium
AAGGAGCTGGCGGAAGGCGCGGACTGGTCCACCATCAAGGGCCTGACCTATCGCGATGCCTCCGGCCAGATCGTCTCCAATCCCGAGCGCGAAATCCTGGTCGACATGGACAAGCTGCCTTCGGTGCTGCCGTTCTACAAGCAGCTCGACGTGAAGAAGTATTTCGGCGGCTATCTGCTGCACCCCTATATGTCCTGGTACACCGGCCGCGGCTGCAAATCGCGCTGCACCTTCTGCCTGTGGCCGCAGACCATCGGCGGCCACAAGTACCGTTTCATGTCCACCGACCGGGTGGTGCAGGACGTGAAATACGTCAAAGAGAATTTCCCCGAAGTGAAGGAAATCTTCTTCGACGACGACACCTTGACCGACAATCACGACCGGGTGGAAGAACTCGCCAAGGCGCTGGGCCCGCTCAATGTGGTGTGGTCGTGCAACGCCAAGGCCAATGTGCCGCGCAAGACTTTGGAAGTGATGAAGGCCAATGGCCTGCGTCTGCTTTTGGTCGGCTATGAGTCCGGCAACCAGCAGATCCTGCACAACATCAAAAAGGGCCTCTTGGTCGACGTCGCCAAGCGCTTTTCACGCGACTGCCGCGAGCTGGGCATCGTGGTCCACGGCACCTTCATTCTGGGCCTGCCGGGCGAGACCCGCGAGACCATCCAGGAAACCCTGCGCTTCGCCAAGGAAGTCAATCCGCACACCATCCAGGTGTCGCTGGCGGCGCCCTATCCGGGCACCTTCCTCTACAAGCAGGCCAAGGAAAATGGCTGGTTCGCCAGCGATGTCGATCTTTTGACCGACGACGGCACCCAGATCGCACCGCTGAATTATCCGCATCTGGGCCACACCGAAATCTTCGAATCGGTCGGGGACTTCTACAAGAAGTTCTATTTCCGCCCCTCCAAGATCATGGAGATCGTCAAGGAGATGCTGACCTCGCGCGACATGATGGTGCGGCGTCTGCGTGAGGGCGTGGAGTTCTTCCAGTTCCTCAAGAACCGCGAAGACATGATCGTCTCCTGAGTGCTGTGAAGCAGCTCATCGTCACCGCGGACGACTTCGGCGCAGCCGCCGAAGTCAATGAAGCGGTCGAGCATGCGCATCGAAACGGCATTCTGTCCGCCGCCAGCCTGATGGTGGCGGGCGCGGCCGCGCATGACGCGGTGGTGCGCGCCAAGACCATGCCGAAACTCCGCGTCGGACTTCATCTGGTGCTGGTGGAAGGCAAGCCCGTACTTCCCGCGAGCGCCGTGCCTGATCTGGTGGATTCCAGCGGACATTTCCGCACCGACATGGCGCGTGCGGGCGCGGCGATGTTCTTCCTGCCCAAGGTTCGCGCCCAATTGGCGGCGGAGATTTCCGCCCAGTTCGAAGCCTTTGCCGCCACCGGCCTGGCGCTGGACCATGTCAATGCGCACAAGCATTTCCATCTTCATCCCACCATCGCCGCCCTGATGATCGAAATGGCGGAGGCGCATGGCGTAAAGGGCGCGCGGGTGCCGCTGGAACCGCAGGATGTGTTGGCCCGGATCGAGCCGCGCAAGGCGTCCGCTATGGTCGCCCTGACCACGCCCTTTGCCAAAAGCCTGCGCCGCCGGTTTCGCCGGGCCGGGATCGCCGCGCCGGATCAGGTGTTCGGCCTGGCCTGGTCGGGCGCCATGACCGGCGAAAGGCTGGCCGGGTTGATCCGGCATTTGCCCGAAGGCCTCAGCGAGATCTACACCCATCCCGCCACCGGCCCTTATGCCGGATCGGCGCCCGGCTATCAGTATCAAGCGGAACTCGCGGCCCTGACCGACCCGGGGCTGGCGGCCCTGCTGGCGGGGTCCGGGGTGCGCAGCGGCGGCTTTGGTGACTTTTTATACCAGTAGAATCAATGATTTAGATCAATGCCTGGGGTCCATATTTTGCGGTTCAATTGGCGGCCTCAACAAGGTAATGCATTAGCCAATAAGGAGCGCCCGTGAGCCACGCTTTCGCCATCCCCCCCGATCTGACCCGTGACACCGGCGTGTGGCCGCAGCCCGGGCCGATCAAGTTCGGCAGCGACGAACATAAAAGGCTGTTCTGCAAGACCCTGCTGGACACGCATGACCCCTACAAGCCGGCGGTGCTGGACTGGCCCAAGCTGGGCGAGGAAGCCGAAAAACGCATCACCGCGCTGCCCATCTGGGACATTGCGGTGCAGACCGAAAACCGCGCCGGGCTGAATGTCTGCACCTATGCCGAAGGCGTGCCGGATGCCTTGCTGCGCAAGGCGATCGAACTCAACGGGTTCGAGGAACGCCGCCACCGCCATGTGCTGGCCAATCTGGTGACCGCCTATGGCATCAAGCTGGCGCCCGAGCCGGTCTATGAAAAGCCCAAGGACCCGGAATGGGCCTTCCTGGTCACCGGCTATAGCGAGTGCATCGATTCCTTTTTCGCCTTTGGCCTGTTCAAGGCCGCCACGGACACCGGTTATTTTCCGCCCGAACTGGTCCAGACTTTTGATCCCGTCGTAAATGAGGAAGCTCGTCACATCCTGTTCTTCGTCAATTGGGTCGCCTGGCATCGCCGCAATATGCCGTGGTGGCGCAGGCCCTATTTCGAGCTCAAGGTGTTAGCGGTCTGGCTGTTCTTGATCTATGAGCGCATGGGTATTGCGTCGGACGTTTCCAACGGCCAGCAGGACAACAATTTCACCCTCAGCGGCGCCGAGCAGCTGGGATCGGATATCGATGTCGGCGAGTTGATTGCGGTTTGTGTCGCGGAAAATGATCGCCGTTTGAAGCCCTATGACAACCGCCTCAAGCGGCCGCGCTTTGTGCCCTTCATGGCGCGGCTGGCTTTGAAGTTCGTTGGTCCCAAAAAGAAAGCTGCGTGATGAAGATCGGATCGCCGGAACATCGCGACAC
>CBHTTW010000404.1:0-2880 GCA_966096025.1 uncultured Alphaproteobacteria bacterium
TGACCGCGGCGCGGGTCTGCGGATCGCGGACCTTCTGCAGCAGTTTGCGCTTGATCCCGCGAAACTCGTTGGAGATCGAAGAGGTCATATTGTCCGGCGTGATGCAGCCGTTCTGGCGCAGGGCGCGGAAGTCGAGGCGGACCGTCTTGCCGGGCAGGGCCGGGGCGTTCGACGGGCGCATCTGGCTGGGCGCGGGTTTGGACACGGGCGCGGAAGCCGGCATGCGGACACTGTCGTCGCCCGGGCCGACCATGGCGACGCCATCGCGGCGAAGCGCGGGCGCCTGGGCCTGGGCGGCGTAAGCCTTGGCATCGCTGTCCAGGGTATCGCGTTCCATCGACCGGCCCACCACATTGGCTACGGGAGGCGCCGACATGGAGGCGTTTTCCTTCTCCAGGCGCTGGGCCATTCTTTCGATCAGATTCAAGGGAGGGGCGGGTTTATCGGTCACAGCATACCCCGCAATGTCAGGCGGAAAGAGGCGTCAAGAGCAACAAGCACGACGACATATCCGAACAATAGAAGTCCGGCACAGGCCGCCAGCGCGGTATAGGCGCGCCGCGCGTCGAGCCGGTCGTCGGCGCGAGCCAGGCGGCCGACCACGCCAATGATGGGATAGTCGAACTCCGCCGCCAGCTGCTCCTTGGCGAAGAAGCGTCCGGCATTGATGGAGAGGCCGATGGCGGTCGCGATGCCGGCGGCCAGGCCCAGCAGGATGACGATGGAATTCATCACCGGGCGATTGGGCGAAACCGGGAAGGGCGCCTTTTTGGGCGGCTCCACGATGCGCACGTTGATCGAAGACTGTTCGTCATTGACCGACTGGGACAGTTTGGCGGATTCGCGGCGGGCGAGCAGATCCTGATAGGTCTTGTGGACCAGGTCATAGTCGCGGTCCATGTTGGCGAACTGCGCGGTGATTTCCAACGCCTTGGAGCTCAAATTCCTGGCATGATCGAGCTGAGCCATGGCTTCGGAATAGCGCTGGGATTGGAACGCCACTTCGGTCTGGGCATCCGCCAGCTTGCTCTGGGTCTGGACATAGACCGGATTGGGGATCGACTGATTGCCGGTTTCCTGTGACGGTCCCGATCCCGCCGCCTGGACCGCGGAAAGCTGGGCCTGCAGGCTGTTGATTTCGCGCTGAATGGCCTTCACGTCGGGATGGTCGTCGGTGAACCTGGTCTTGAGGTCCGTCAAGTTCTGCTTGGCTTCGGCCAGACGCTGGAACAGGCTGCCGCTGCGGCCGCCGCCGAAACCGCCGCCGGCATTCAGAACGACCGGATTGGGGCCGTCGATATAGACCATCTTGGGAACGCTGGCGAGCTGCGAGCGCAGGCTCGAAAGGCGGGCTTGGGCGCCATTGAGCTGCTGGCGAGCCTCTTCGACCTTTTGACGCGCCTGATCGGGCGTGACGTTGCTGGTCAAGACTTCCAGATTGTCCTGCTTGAACTTGGTGCGGCGCGCTTCGGCCTGGCGCACCAGGGTCTCATACTCGTTGACCTTGGTGTCGAGGAAGGACTGGGCGCCTTCAAGATCGTGGCGCTTGTTGCCGATATTGGAGTCCACGAAAATCGAGAGCAGGGTTTGCGACACGTTCAATCCCTTGTCCGGATTGCGGTCGGTATAGGAAAGCTCGAAAAGGTTTTTGGTGGCGAGCGGCTTGATCCTGATGTTCGACTGCAGGTTCTCGACCTGACGCGCCATCTCCGCGCTCGACAGATTGTTGGCGTTGGGCGTGGTCAGATGCACCACCTGCTCGAGGTTGGGACGGGTGAGCAGGGTGTTGAGCATCACCGACACCTGCTGTTCGGGGTCGGTCGACACCGTCAGGCCCTTGAGCAAGGGCGCCATCATCGTGTCGGTGTCGACATAGATCATCGCGACGGCCTGGAATTGGTTGGGGACGAGCGCGATGCCCAGCCAGCCGATCAGGCAGACGGCCCAGGTCACCCCCATGCCGATCCAGCGATAATGCCAGGTCCCCGTGAGGTAGGTTCGAAGAAGGATTTTCCAAGGTTGCATGCTGACTTAGCCCGCTCTGGCGATGGCACCCCATGTTGCGGTGCCGTGAAATGATTTTGCCCTTTAAGCTAGATGTACACCAGACCCGTTAAACAAGTATTTCAGTCATTGCGGCCCTGGGAACTCGGTCAACCGGCTGACGGATAATCATTTTTGGCCGCAGCCGGGTGCCGCTTTTGCGGACCTAGTGCCGCATCGGCGGGTAGGGAACTTTCGTACCGTCGCCCGCCGGCAGGCGGGCCGACGCGCGGCAGGGGGCCGCGCATCCAAACCGGGTCAGGCGGCGATCGGCCCTAGCGCGCTGGTCAGCGCGGAAACCGGCAAAGTGGTGCGATAAAGCGTCTTTTACACGAACCAGACGCAGGTGACGTTGGCGATATCCGAACCGGGATTGGTCTGAACGGACTCGATCGTCATGTCCGGGCCGCCGGACTTCAAGCAAACGACTTCACCAGCCTGAAAGGAATGCATGGGTCACCTCAGCTATAATTTGAGGCGAAGTATCACATTACACTCATTGGTCATTCGTTAACGCAAACGTCCGCAGGGGCAAGAGACGCCTGATTTCGGCATGGGCGTGCGGTAAACCCTAACCAAGCGTTAAAAGGCGCCTCGCCTAGTGTCCCAGGCGGCGCTCCCAATTCAGCGCCGTTTCCACGATCTTGTCCAAATCGTCATGCCGGGGCTTCCAGTTCAGGAGTTTGGACAATTTGGCGGTGTTGGCGACCACAATCCCGAGATCGCCGGGGCGGCGCGGCGCCAGCTCGACCGCCAGGGATTTCCCCGAGACCCGCTCGACCGCCGCGACCACTTGGCGGACCGAAAAGCCGCGGCCATAGCCGCAATTGATCAGCA
>CBHTTW010000405.1:0-2879 GCA_966096025.1 uncultured Alphaproteobacteria bacterium
GCTTTCGCTGCCATGCAGTTGCAGGAAATCCGGCCGCACCGTTTTCATCAGCTCCTCGATCCCCGCATCATCCTGGTCGGCGATCAGGGCCACGATCTTGATCCGGCCGCGCATCTGATCGGCCAGGGTGCGGGCCTGATCCAAAGCCACATGGCGCGGAGAATTGGGATGGAACACCAACCCGCCATAGGCCGCGCCCGCTTCCACCGCCGCCTCGATGGCGCCGGAGCTGGTCAGGCCGCAGATTTTCACCGCAACGGATGTTGAGGAAATGGGCATGGGCTGGGCTGTATGGCCCCCAGGCCAGCGGAAATCAAGCAAAGGGCGGAATTCTGCCTAAATAGCGGATATGCCGAGACTTTGGGCAATATCGCGCGCCGCCAAAGCCGGGTCCGGGGCGCCGGTAATGGGCCGTCCGATCACCAGGATGCTGGCGCCCGCGTCCCGCGCCTCGGCGGGCCCCATCACCCGTCGCTGGTCGCCCAGGGCCGCACCCGCGGGACGGATGCCGGGCACCACCAGCAGAAAATCCGGCCCCAATTCCTGGCGCAGCCTTGCGATCTCATGGGCCGAACAGACCACACCATCCAGCCCGCTTTGTTGCGCCAGGCTCGCCAGGCGCAGAACCTGGTCGCCCACCGGCGCCGCAAGCCCGAGCGACGGCAGATCCTCGTCGCCCAGGCTGGTCAGCATGGTCACCGCGATCACCTTGGTGGCAGGCGCAACGCTTTTTGCCGCTTCACCCGCCGCGCGCATCATGGCGCCGCCGCCCTGGGCATGAACATTCAGGATCGACACACCCAAGCTGGCGGCGGCGCGGCAAGCACCGGCCACCGTGTTGGGGATGTCGTGATATTTCAGATCCAGGAAAACCGGCAGGCCCAAGTCGATAAAGGGCCGCACACCGTCCGGACCATGGGCGCTGAAGAATTCCAGCCCCAGCTTCAATCCGCCGACATGGCCGCGCACCCGCTCCGCCAGCTGGCGGGCATAGTCGGGATCGGTGGTATCTAGAGCGACAAAGACGGGATTGGGGGAAACCGGATTCACGATTCCGGTTTGCCACCATTCAGACGCTCGCGCAATTCCTTGCCGGTGCGAAAGAAAGGCGCGCGCTTTTGTCCGACGGACACCGGCTCGCCGGTGCGCGGATTGCGGCCCATGCGGCTGGGACGCACCTTGACGCTGAAGGCGCCGAAGCCGCGCAGCTCAACGCGGTGACCATCCGCCAGTGCTTTGCTGATGGAATCCAGCACCGTCGTCACGATGCGCTCGACATCGCGGTGATAGAGATGCGGATAACGAGCGGTAAGTCGCGCAACCAGTTCTGATTTGATCATCCCCAGCCCCTTTCAGGGACACCACCCCGGTTCTTCCCGGTGGCTGGGGATAAACTGTCATGACAAGTTCCTGCCCGTCAACGGGAAGCATCTGAAAAACCAGACTTTTTTCGATTCTGGGGCATTTTTGGTCCGTAGGCGGTGCATTTAACCCTGTCCAATGGCCCGGAAAGCGGCTTGCACGGCCCCAAGGGCCAGGGGAAAGTCGCCTCAAAGTCATAAAAATCGGGGAGTGGGACATGAGAATTCGTCATTTTGCGGCGCCCTTGGCTTGGGCGGCCGTCCTGATTCTGGCGGTCCCCGCATCCGCCCAGCCGGCCAAGAAAGACAATTGGATCGGGGCCTGGGGCTTTGCCGTGGTGCCCCCGCCGCCCGGCATCGCCATGCCGGTCACCGCGCCCGCGATTGTGCCGCTGGCGCCCTGGCCGGAAGCGGCCGCCGCGCTACCGCCCCTGGTCGAAAATCCCGGCAATGTACCGATTGCGACTTTGGGCAGCGATCCTTCCAATGTCACCATTCGCCAGCTGGCGCGGGTTTCGGCCGCCGGCAAGCGCATCCGCCTGCGCTTCACCAATGAGGGCGGCAGCGATGTGCTGAGTTTGGGCGCGGTGCATGTGGGATTGGCCGGTCCCGATGGCAGTGTCGTGCCGGGCAGCGACCGTATCGTGAATTTTGACGGCCGCCGCGCCGTCACCATACCGGCCGGTGCGCCGCTCTTGAGCGATCCGATCGACCTTCCGGTCAAGGCGCTCGACCGGCTGCTGATCTCCACCTATTTGCCGGGCGCGGCGTCGCGTACCGGCCACAGCATGCTGCAATATATGGCGACGGGCGATCAGGCGGGCGCGCCACAACTTCCCGCCCAACAGCTGGCGCGCCTGGCCGCTCTGGTGACACAAGTGGACGTCGACGCCACCACCGCCACCAGTGTGATCGTATGCCTGGGCGATTCCATCACCGACGGCGCCACCTCCACCAGCAACGCCTTTCGCAGCTATCCCGACCGCTTGGCGGAACGCCTTGCGCCAGGCGGCAAATGGGCGGTGGTCAATGTCGGCATCGGCGGCAATCGGCTGTTGCGCTACGGCGCTGCGCCCAACGCCCTGGCGCGGCTGGACCGCGATGTGCTGAGCGTGCCCGGCGTCAAGGCGATCATCGTGCTGGAAGGCATCAACGATATCGGCCAGGGCTTCAAGACCAGCGGCGTGCAGGATCCGGTGAGCCTGGAGGCGCTGATCGCGGCCCACAAGCAGATCATCCAGCGCGCCCATGATCACGGCATCAAGGTGATCGGCGCCACCCTGACGCCCTATCAGGGGGCGGGCTATGCCTCGCAAGCCGGCGAGGATGTGCGCACCGGACTGAACAATTGGATCAAGAACAGCGGCGCCTTTGACAGCGTGGTGGACTTTTCAACCGCCACCGCCGATCCCGCCAATCCGCTGGCTTTCCGCGCCGAGTATAATATCCGCGACAAGCTTCATCCCAACGACGCCGGCTACAAGGCGATGGCCGACGCGGTGGACTTGAGCCAGTTCA
>CBHTTW010000406.1:0-2872 GCA_966096025.1 uncultured Alphaproteobacteria bacterium
GGGTGGTCGCGCTGGGCGATTCTTTTCACGACCGCGAGGCGGGCGCACGCCTGGGCGCCCAGGAACGCACCGCGCTGGAATCGCTGGGTCGCGCGGCGCACTTCACCTGGATCGCCGGCAATCACGATCCCCATCCGCCCAGTTGGCTGAACGGGGAGGTGGTGCAAGAGCTGCGCCTGGGCGGGCTGCTGTTACGGCATGAACCTTTGGCGGTTCCGCAAGCCGGAGAAGTGGCGGGCCATCTGCATCCCTGCGCCAGTGTGGCGAAATGGGGCCGCAGCGTGCGGCGGCGTTGTTTTGTCTCCGACGGCCTTCGGCTGATCCTGCCGTCCTTCGGCGCCTATACCGGCGGGTTGGATGTGGGCGACACGGCTTTCACGTCTCTGTTCGCGGGCTCGTTTCACGCCTACATGCTGGGCACCCGGCGTGTCTACGCCATCGCACGGCGGATAGCGGTCTAATCTGGCCTGCGGAACAGCACCGCCGAAATCCAGCCCAGCATCATCGCCATGGCGACACAGGCCAGGCCGTAAGAGAGCGGCGCGTTGTGCGCCATGTTGAACAGCCGCCGCTCCAGCCCGGTGGCGTCGACGAAAAAGGGCGTCGACTGGGCGCTCACCACCTCGCCGTTGCGGAAGAGATAGACTTCGACATTGTACTGGCCGCGGGTCACGCTGGCCGGCACCGGCACCCGGGTGCGGAACAGGGTCTCGCTGAGAAAATCGATGCTGCCCGGGCTTTCGACATAGAGCCCTTCGCGCTGCAAGTGGCGGATGCCCGCCTGGCGGAACGGCTCGGAATCATGATGGCTGCCGATGGCGGAGGGTTTCAAATGCTGCAGGCCGATGCCGTAGCGGATCAGGGCCTCGGGCGGCGCGATGCGCGCAATCGGCTCGGTCGAGGCCAAATAATAATAGGCGGGCATGCCTTCAAAGCGCGCCGCGTCGTTGTTGATCCATACCCCGGCGATCCGGCTGCGGCGGCGCACCGTCAAGGCGTGGTCGGGGCCGCGCACCACCACCACAAGGTTGCGGCCCTGAATGCTTTGCGGCCGCTCGATGGCGCCGAACACCACAATGTCGGTGCCGGTATAGTTGGAGGTGATCTGGATCGTGTCCTGGCTGATGCCCGACACCAGATCCTCGGCCCAGGCCGCGCCGCGCGGCGCTGCCGCAAGCAAGCATGCCAGGGCCAGCAGGCGCAGCCTCATGGCGCGGCCTCCGCCAGGGAATAAATGTCGGCCGGGCGCGCCACCAGCTGCCAGGCCACCCCCGCCCATACCGTGAGCACCAGCAGGGCGAGAAGGAATCGCAGCTGTTCGCCGCGCAGCTTGGCCCCGGCCCGCACCCCCAATTGCGCGCCCACCACGCCGCCCGAGACCAGCAATCCCGCCAGCACGATATCGACGGAAAAATTGTGGGTCGCCTGCAGCACGGTGGTGAAAGCGGTGACGGCAATGATCTGCACCAGCGAGGTGCCCATCACCATCCGCGTGGGCATCCGCAGCAGGTAGATCATCGCCGGCACGATGATGAAGCCGCCGCCGATGCCCATGATGGCGCTGAGCGTGCCCACCAGAAAGCCGATGCCGATCGGCGGGATCACGCTGATATACAGGCGCGACTGGCGGAACCGCATCTTGAAGGGCAGTCCCAGGATCCAGCCGCGGCTGACGACATGATGGCTGACGGGAACGCCGCTGCGATAGGCCTTCAGGGTCGCCAGGCTTTCGCGCAGCATGATGAAGCCGATAATGCCCAGGAGGATGACATAGGTAAGGGAGACGATCAGGTCCATCTGGCCCTGGCGGCGCATAAGCGCGAACAGCCAGACGCCGAAGACCGTGCCGAACACCCCGCCCACCAGCATCACGCCGGCCATGCTGAAATCGATGGCGCGCTTGCGCCATTGCGCCAGCGCCCCCGACATGGAGGAAGCGGTGACATGGGACAGAGTGGTGGCCACCGCCACGGTGGAGGGAATGCCGGTAAAGACCAGAAGCGGGGTCATCAGAAAGCCGCCGCCCACCCCGAACAGGCCTGAAAGAAATCCGACCCCGGTGCCCAGCGCGATCAGCACCAGCCAGTTGACGGACATTTCCGCGACAGGAAGATAAATCTCCATCAGGTGGCCCGGTGGCGCAGCATGTCCGCGACCATGCGCGCGCGGGCCTACAGGGTCAACGCAAAAAACCTAACAGAAATCAGGTTAAAATCAGTTGCCGAGATCGGCGGGCTCGGGCGGCACGTTGGCGATGCGGCTCAGCGGCGTGGCGCGGAAGCTGCCGACCGACCTGTTCGCCGCGGCCTTGTCGGCATCGCTGAGCTGGGTTTGCAGCACGGCCATGCGCGCCTTGGATTCGGCATCGCCGGTGGCGCCGGCGATGGAATACCATTTATAGGCGTCCACCAGGCTCTGCGGCACGCCATCGCCGCGCTCATAGAGGACCGCCAGGTTGAACTGGGAGTCCGAAAGCCCCAGGGACGCCGCCTTGGCGAACCAGCGCGCGGCCTCCGCCATGTTCTTCTTGCCGCCGATGCCGCTGGCATAGGCCACTGCCAGATTGTGCATTGCCTTGCGATTGCCTTGCGCCGCCGCCAGGCCATACCAGTGGACCGCCTTGACGCCATCCGCCGCGATGCCTTGGCCGCGCTCATACAGCGTGCCCAAACGATACTGCGCCACTGCCTGGCCTTTTTCGGCGGCCTGGGTGAGGAACTTGACCGCGTCGGGCAAATTGACGGGCGTGCCATCGGTCCCATCGACGGCGCGCAGGCCCAAAACCGTCAGGGCGGTGGGATTGCCGGCATTGGCCAGCTTGATCACGCGCTCGATCGGATTGGCGGCCTTGGCGGGAGCCGGGCTGGCGGGC
>CBHTTW010000407.1:0-2864 GCA_966096025.1 uncultured Alphaproteobacteria bacterium
AATGGTCGGAACGAGAGGATTTGAACCTCCGACCCCCTGCCCCCCAGGCAGATGCGCTACCAGGCTGCGCTACGTTCCGTTACCAAGTTTGAGGGCAGATTCCCTCGAGGGCGCGGACCATAACCGCGACGGGTTTGGGCAGCAAGCCCGCCCAGGAAAAAGGATTTTTGTAGCCCTGCCCGTCGCTTAAGCTCGGGGCGTTCGGCCCTCAAATCGGTCCACTGGACCGATTTGACCGGCAAGCCGGTCGTGCCTCACTTAGCGGTTCCTGGCGGCCTGCAGGCGGCTTTTCAGGCCCGCCAGCTCGTCCAGCAAGTCGGTCAGCCGCTCGCGCTCCTCGGCGCCCAGAATGTCGGCCTGAACCGCCTGGATGACCGGCTGCGCAACCGGTTCGACTTTCGGGATGACCGGCGCGGTATCCAGCACCGGAAATTCCCGGGTCGGCGGCGCCTCATCAAAGAAAGGCAGCGACATGGCGTCAGGCACGGCACGCAAATGGGCGCGCGATTTCTTCGCCGGCACCGGCACCGGCGCGGGAGCCGCCATAACCGGCGTGGGCGCGGGCTTTTCGACATAGACGATCTTCTCGATCACCACCGGCTTTTCGATCACCACGGGTGCGGGCGCATCCGGCGTCTCGCCACGGCCGACATCGGCGACATGGCGCAACCCGCGCTCCTTCAGAACCTTTTGCACGCCCTTGATGGTGAAGCCGTCGCTATAGAGCAGCGCGCGGATGCCCTTGAGCAGATCGACATCCTCGGGGCGGTAATAACGCCGCCCGCCTGCCCGCTTGACCGGCTTGATCTGGGTGAAACGGCTTTCCCAAAAACGCAGCACATGCTGCGGCACGTCCAACTCACTGGCGACTTCGCTGATGGTGCGGAAGGCTTCCGCCGACTTATGCGGATAGGCGTATGCCGCTGATGACATCAATCGTCACTTTCTGGAGAGGGAGTCTGGCCGTTGATCACGGCTTTGAGAACATGGCTGGGACGGAAGACCAGCACCCGGCGCGGCGCGATCGGAACTTCGTCGCCGGTCTTGGGGTTGCGGCCCATGCGCTGGGATTTCTGGCGCACCGCGAAAGTGCCGAAGGAGGAAAGCTTCACCGTCTCGCCCTTGGCGAGAGCGCCGCAAACTTCTTCCAGCATGTCCTCCACCATTTGGGCCGAGTCGGTGCGGGAAAGCCCCACCGCCTGGAAGACAGCTTCGGTCAGGTCGGCTCTGGTCAAAGTTCCCGTGGTCATGGTCCCGCGACTCTTTGGTTGTTAATGTCACGGTAGGCCTGCCGCGATTATGCGTCAACATCAAAGACTTGCCGCAGCCGCTTAAAGCTAGGGCACCGAGCATGGTTAAGGGCGGGCCCTGACGCCCAAGCCCGGGTTAGCACGCCGCGAGGAATTTTGGTGCCTGAGCAGGAGGCCGCGCGGAGCGTACTCCGAGTACGTGAGCACGGCCGACGCCCTCAGGACCCAAAAGACCCGCGGCTTTCGACTACCACCTCAGAAGAGCGGCGCCCCAGGTAAAACCGCCGCCCATAGCTTCCAGCAGGATCAAGTCGCCGCGCTTGATCCGCCCGTCCTTGATCGCTTCCACCAGCGCCAGGGGCACCGAGGCGGCCGAGGTATTGCCATGCAGGGCCACGGTGGAAATCACCTTGGCGGGGTCGATGCCCAGTCTCCGGGCGGTGCCGTCCAGGATGCGCTGGTTGGCCTGGTGGGGCACGAACCAGTCGATATCGGCCAAGTCCACCTTGGCGGCCTCGGCCGATGCGGTGATGGCGGCGGCGATGTTGGTCACCGCATGCTTGAAGACTTCCTTGCCCTGCATGCGCAGCTTGCCCGCCGTCTGGGTCGAGGACACGCCGCCATCGGCATAGAGCATGTCGTGCAGGCGGCCGTCGGAGAACAGCTTGGTGTTCAGGATGCCGGCATCGGAATTGTCGCCCTTGCCGTCGTAAGCCTGCAAAACCACCGCCCCCGCGCCGTCGCCGAACAACACGCAAGTGGCGCGGTCGGTCCAGTCCAGCAGCCGCGACATGGTCTCGGCCCCGATCACCAGGATGGTCTTGGCCGATCCGGTGCGGATCAGACTGTCGGCCAGCGACAGGCCATAGATGAAGCCGGAGCACACCGCCTGCACGTCAAAGGCGGCGCCACGCGTCATGCCCAGACGCGACTGCACGATGGTGGCGGTGGCGGGAAAGCTTTCATCCGGCGTGGTGGTGGCGCAGATGATCATGTCCAGCGCGTCCACCGTGATGCCGGCATCGGCGAGCGCGGCGCGGGCGGCGCCCAGCGCCAGGTCGGAAGTCTTTTCGCCGTCCCCGGCGATATAACGCTGGCGGATTCCGGTGCGCTCGCGAATCCATTCGTCGGACGTGTCCATCCGCTTGGCCAGATCGTCATTGGTGACGATGTTGGACGGCAGAAAGGCGCCCGCGCCGATGGCTTTGGCGCGGATCATAATTCGCTCACTTTGGCGCCGGCGCTTTCGGCGGCGATCGCCGAACGGTCGGTCGAGATGCGGGTGTTGATGTCGGCGCGGGCCATGTCGATGGCGGTATCGACGGCGCTGGCAAAGCCCACCGCATCGGCGCTGCCATGGGCCTTCACCACAATGCCGTTCAGGCCAAGAAATACGCCGCCATTCTGGGTGCGCGGATCCAGCTTGCGGCGCAAGGTGGCCAGCGCGCCCGAGGCGATCACCGCGCCCAGCCGCGACAGCATGGTACGTTTGAGCGCCTGGCGCAGATAGGCGCCCACCAGCTTGGCGGTGCCTTCCGCGGTCTTGAGCGCGATGTTGCCGGTGAAGCCGTCGGTCACCACCACATCCACCGTGCCCTTGGCGATGTCGTCGCC
>CBHTTW010000408.1:0-2861 GCA_966096025.1 uncultured Alphaproteobacteria bacterium
TTCATCGCGGCGACGCAGTCGCCGGCGTTGCAGGCCATCCTGCGCCACTGGCACGGGGCGCGGGGCGCCAGCCGCCTGCCCTCTTTCGATCAACTGCGGCTTTACGAGCTTTCCGCCGATATCAACCGCATGTGGGTCTATAGCTATAACCGCAGGAACGGCGCCTTTACCGGCCGGCTGGCGGGCGATCAGGTGGCCCGGGCCTTCGGCAAGGACTTTCGCGGCATGCCGCTGGAAGAGGCCCATTCCGCCAAGGCCTATCTTTGGGTGCACCGCACCCTGACCCGCGTGGTCGCCGAACCCGCCATCTATCGCAGCGGCGACAATCTCTACCGCCAGGCCGGGCAACTCATCCCCGGCGAGCGCATCGCCTTGCCCCTGGCCGATGACGGCATCAATGCCGATGGCGTCTTGGGCGTCTCCGACTATATCGATCCCAAGCTCACCGGCGCGTTCGAACTGTTGAACGAAAATGAAGCTTGGTTGTCGCTGAGCTGAGCAAGCACAGACGGTCGAGTTCCCCCTGTATACACAAAACTGACATTTCGTTGGCTTGCCAAGAATTTTTCCCAATTCAACTACCGTAGTAGTTTTTTCTATTTACACTCCGTAGATTCCTGCCATTGTTGGCCCCGGATGGGTAACGACAAACGCAAGATTCATGGGAGGCACTTCATGTTGCCGGTTTTCACGAAATCCATACCCGCCGCATGCGCGGCGCTGCTGCTCGCCAGCGCACCGGCATCCGCGGCGCTGATTACCCAGACCAACCTGGTTTCCAATGTCGCGGGACTTGCGACCATCACCGATCCGGATCTGGTGAATCCCTGGGGCTTTTCGCACAGCGGCACCAGCCCGTTCTGGACTTCGAACCAGGGCACCGGCTCAACCACGCTCTACAATGTCACCGGGCCCACCGGCACCAACGTCACCAAGAACAATATCAACCCGCCCACCGGCCATGTCCTGATCCCCACCACCGCGGGCGGCCCGCAAGGACCGACGGGCCAGGTCTTCAATCCCAATGCCACGGGCTTCCTGGTCGGCAATGGCGGCAACGGCAACAAGGCCAACTTCATCTTCGCCAATCTCAACGGCACCATTTCGGCCTGGAACACCGGCGCTTCGTCCATTGTCCAAGCCACGGTTCCCGGCGCGGTCTATACCTCGCTGGCGATCAACCAGGCCTCGACCCAGCTCTATGCCGCCAATGCCGCGAGCGGGGCGATCGACGTCTTCAACAGTTCCTTCGGCCAGGTCGCCGTCGGCCCCGGCGCCTTCGCCACCCCGCCCGCGATCGGCGCCATGGGCCTGGTGCCCTTCAACACCCAGGATATCGGCGGCAAGCTCTATGTCACCTATGCCCCGCAGGGGCTGAACGCCCAGCGCAATGCCACCGGCGGACAAGGCGCGGTGGCGGTGTTCGACGAGACCAGCGGCGTTCTGCTCAACACCATCATCAATGGCGAGATGGCCTCGCCCTGGGGCATCGCGGTCGCCCCGGCGGGCTTCGGCAATTTCGGCGGCGCCTTGCTGGTGGGAAATTTCAGCTTCCTGGAAAGCGAGATCAACGCCTTCGACTCCATCACCGGCGCCTTCATGGGCTCGATCCCGATTGCCACCGGCAGCGCCACAACGGGCGGCTTGTGGGCCATCGGTTTCGGCACCGGCGGCAACAATGGCAGCCCCAACACGCTGTATTTCCTCGACGGCATCAATGGCGAAACCGGCGGCTTGTTCGGCGCCATCACCGCGGTGCCCGAACCCGCCACGGTCGCGCTCTTCAGCATCGGCCTGATGGGCCTGGGCCTGATGGCGATGCGCCGCCGGAAAGCAAAAGCTTTGTAGCCGGCTCTGCCCTCCCCCCGGCTCTGAGAGCGGCGGCCCTTTGACTGGAAGGGCCGCCGTTTTCTTTTCATCGTTATGCCGTCGCGGCCACCGGCTCCGGCTCGGCCTCCGTGCCCAGCTTCTTCTCCCATTTGCTGACGATCACCGCAGCCACCGAATTGCCCACCACATTGGTGGCGCTGCGGCCCATGTCGAGCAGATGATCGACGCCGATGATCAGCAAGAGGCCCGCTTCCGGCAGGTTGAACACCGGCAAGGTGGCGGCGATCACCACCAGCGAGGCGCGCGGCACCCCGGCAATGCCCTTGGAGGTGACCATCAACAGCGCCAGCATGGCGATCTGCTGGCCGATGCTGAGCTGGATTCCGTAAGCCTGGGCGATGAACAGGCTGGCGAAGGTGCAATACATCATCGAGCCGTCGAGATTGAAGGAATAGCCCAGCGGCAGGACAAAACTCACGATCCGGCGCGGCACGCCGAATTTCGGCAGGCCGGACAGAAGATAAGGATAGACCGCTTCCGATGTGGCGGTGGAAAAGGCCAGCAGGATGGGTTCGCGGATGGTCTTGAGCAGCGCCGCGATGCGCCGGCGCACCGCCAGCATGGAAAAAGCCAGCAGCACCAGCCACAGCAGGCCCAGCGACAGGTAAAAACCGCCGATGAATTTGGCATAGACCAGAACGATGCCCAGCCCCGATGTCGCCACGGTGGAAGCCAGGGCGGCGAACACCACCAGCGGCGCCAGCACCATCACATAGCCGGTGATCTTCAGCATCACCGCCGCAATCTGTTCGCAGGCGGTCAGCAGCGCGGGCGCCTTGCCGTCCAGCGCCGCCACCGCCGTACCGACGAATACCGAAAACACCACGATCTGCAGGATCTCGTTGCGCGCCATGGCGTCGAAGATCGAGGCCGGCACCAGATGGGTGATGAAATCCTTCAAGGTGAAAGCATTGGTGGCCAGATGCGCCGCCTCATTGGGCGGCGGCAGCGCCAAGCCCGCGCCCGGCTGG
>CBHTTW010000409.1:0-2833 GCA_966096025.1 uncultured Alphaproteobacteria bacterium
GCACTGCCCCCCGCTCGCTTTCAGCCCCCGTCTTCGCTGGGGTAGCCGGTTATCCCCTCCCGGCCGCTCCTTGCGCTTATTGAAGCGCTTTTGCCCCCCGGCCCCCCGCCGGGGGGCCTTTTTTTGCTCTAGCCGCCCGATACCCGCCGCAAGGTCAGGCTGAGGCGTCCGCCGCCCGGCAGGAGGCGAGAGGTGTCCGGCTTGATCCGGTCGATGCCGTGATAGGCCAGCCGCGCAGGGCCGCCAAAGGCGATCACGTCGCCCGAGGCCAGGGTGACGCTAAGGGTCCGCCCACCCCGGCTGGTGCCGCCGATCCGGAACAGGGCCTCATCGCCCAGCGACACGCCGATCACCGCGGCGCCGGTATCCTTCTCATCGCGGTCCTGGTGCAGTCCCATCTTGGCGCCGGCCCGGTAGACATTGACCAGGCAGCATTCCGGCGCGCGCCCGGAATTGACCTGGTCCCACAGATCCAGCAGCGGCCGGGGAATATCGGGCCAGGGCGCGCCCGTCACCGGATGGGCCGGCTGATAGCGATAGCCGCTTTTGTCCGATACCCAACCCAAACGCCCGAAGTTGCTTTCCTCTACCGAGAAGGGTTTGCCGGTGCTCGGCATAACGGGGCGATAAAGCGGCGCCCGTTCCAGCCGCGCCAGCACCTCTTCGAGTAATTTCTTCTGTTCCAGCGGGGAGAATTTTTCACGCCACAAAAATATGCCCGGGGCGATGGTGAGCCTGGTCACCACTGAAATGGGGAGCGAGTGGGCGCAGAGAAGATGGCCGAATAGCTGCCCTGAAATCCATTCGCATCCAGCCAGGCCTTCAATTTTTCCGGCGTGTAGCCGTCGGCGATCCAATGCGCCAAGGGCCGGCCGCCCGCATCGTTTCGCGCGAAGTCCAGAAAAGCCTTCAGCCAGCGCTGCTGGGTCTTGGGAAAATGCAAATAGGGAAAGCGGGCGAACTGCTGCCTTGCCGCCGGCACGGCCTGCCAGCCGTCGCGATGGATGATGTAGAGCGCGGCGGCGAAGCTGGTGCGGTCCTGGCCGCCCGAGCATTTGAGCATGAAGGGGCGCGGCGCCGCGTCGAAAGCGGCGATCAACTGCACCAGCATGTCGCGGGTCGGCAGCTTGCGCGAATCCAGCATGGCATCGAGATGGGCGATGCCGGCGTTCTTGGCGATGGCGGTTTCTTGTTTCCACCAGCCCAGATCGTCGTTGCGTCCGCGCAGGTTTATGATGGCGGCAATGCCGCGGCGTTTCAGGAAGGGGCCCAAGCCTCCGGCCCAGGCCTGCATGGCGCGCGCGGCCTCGCCCGGTATCACCCAGTGGAAGTTGTAGAGGATATCTCCGACTGTTCGGGTTGTCGCCGATCGCATAAGATCGCCTTAGCATATTTTGGAAGTCCCATGCGCATCACCAAGCAAGTCCTGACCTATCGCTGGGCCGTCTTCTCGGTCCTGGCCGCTTTGGTATTTGCCGTCCTGACCTGGTCGGACATGCGCCTCAAAAGCCTGTCGGGCTTTGGCACCGCCGATCTGCAGGGCTTTGCCACCGCCGAACAATATCGCCAGGCTTTCCTGGTCTGGCCGTCGCGCTATGCGGTGCGGGCAGGCTTCGAATGGGGTTTGGATTATCTGCTGATGCCGCTTTATGCGGCCGCTTTCTTTTATGCCGGGATCCTGGCGCGGGAGGGTCTGACGCCGCGCCCGGGCCTGCCGCGCCGCATCCTGACCTTGCTGGCGGCCGTGCCCATTGCGGGCGCGGTTCTGGATGGCGTCGAGAATGGCTTGCAGCTCAGCATGTTCTTGTCGAACCCGACCGACCGGTTGGCCGGTATCGCTCTGTCCATCTCCAATGCCAAATGGGTGGCGTTCTATGTCGGGGCGATCCTGTGGCTGGGGGCCCTGCTGGCCCGCCAGCAGGAGCGCCTGCAGCGGCGTCTCAATTCTCCCCCCGGCGCGTAGCGCCCGGATGAGGGAGATGGCCGTAGCAGCGCTTGCGATGCGAAGGCCAGAGGGGAAAAGAGACGGGTTGACGGGGCTTAAGAAAGCTCTCCTTGACCGCAAAGCGTCTTTGCGTATATTCCGCCGCTCTCCGAAGGACTCGTTCCCTAGGAAAAACAATTAAATTCAAAGGTTTAGACCATGTACGCGGTCGTCCGCACCGGCGGAAAACAGTATAAAGTGGCCAAGGACAGCGTCCTGAAGGTCGAAAGCCTGGCTGGCGATGTCGGCTCCAAGCTGGATCTCGAGGTCCTGATGCTGGGCGGCGATGCGCCCAAGATCGGCGCGCCGCTGGTCAAGGGCGCCAGCGTTCAGTGCGAGATCGTCGATCACGGCCAGGGCGAGAAGGTCATCGCCTTCAAGAAAAAGCGCCGCAAGAACACCCACCGCAAGCGCGGTCACCGCCAGCATTTCACCACCGTGAAGGTGCTCGGCATCACGGCGGGCAAGGAGTAAGTCATGGCGCATAAGAAAGCCGGCGGTTCCTCGCGCAACGGTCGCGATTCCAATCCCAAGATGCTTGGCGTCAAGCTGTTCGGCGGCGAAGCCGTTGCCGGCGGCAATGTGATCGTGCGCCAGCGCGGCACCAAATTCTATGCCGGCGAAGGCGTCGGCATGGGCAAGGACCATACCCTGTTTGCACTCCGCGACGGCCAGGTCTCGTTCAAGACCGGCTACAAGCGCCGTACCTTCGTGTCCGTGATCCCGGCTGCGAATCCGGCGATGAAGATCGCGGCAGAATAGGCGGCTGAAGACATAGGCCGCCAAGAAATTGGCGGCCCATTATGCGCGAGGGAGATGGTCCGCCATCTCCCTTTTTTATTCCTCGCA
>CBHTTW010000410.1:0-2830 GCA_966096025.1 uncultured Alphaproteobacteria bacterium
TCAAAACCCTTGCCGCGATCCACCAGGGTGAAGCAGCCGGATTGGCGCACGAAAAGCTTCAGCAAGGCTTCGGGCGATTCCAGGCCCAGCCCGTCCCACCATCTTGTGTCGGGCTCGCGCACCGCCAGGGTACCGATCTTGCGGGCACAGGTCGGAATCATCGCCTGCTTCTCGGCGGTCTTGTCGCTGATCGAAGCCGCATAGGTTGGAAACGCCGCAAACGGCGTCGACGCCACCGACAGCATGGCCGTCATGGCAATGGTTTTGCCCAAACGCATGGTACACCCCTTGAATTGTTCGCCTGCCGCGGACGCGCCGCTTGACAGGCGATAAAGCCCTCACGCGGACGAGCGTCCGCGCCGCGCAGATTATCCCAAGGCGCGGATTCTGCAATAGTTTCAGCGTACAAATGGGGGCGGCGCCGGGATGGTTACCACCAGCCTCGCCACTTGAACCACATCAACGGAATCAACCCGCTAAGGAAAATGCTGGCCAAGGCGAGGGGATAGCCCAGATGCCAGGCAAGTTCCGGCATGAAGTGGAAATTCATCCCCCAGACGCCGGCGAACAGAACCGGAGGAATACCCACCACCGACCAGATGGTCATCACCTTGAACAGATCGTTCTGCTCGGTGGCGATAAAGCCCAGATCGGCGTCCAGCAGGAACTGAAGCTTGTCGGTGAGGTGAATTTCGTAATCGTTCAGCGACTGAACGTCGCCGGAGGCAACTTTCAGCCGCGCCTTGACACCCGTTTCCAGCCAGTCGTCGCCATGTTCGATGATGAAGGGGATGGCGCGTTGCAGGACCAGCTGGGTGTCGCGGATATGGCTGAGTCGCTCGCCCATATCGCCGATTTCCACCAGGATGTCGCGCAGCATGCGGTTGACCTGGGAAACATTGCTCTTCTGCATATCCTGCATCTCCTTGTGGAAGATGCGCTGGGAAATCTGAAGCGCCTCGGCGCGCAATTCCTCCAGCCGGTCGGCGCCGTAATCGATCAGCGCCTCGATGATCACCATGAAAATATCCGGCGCGCTGCGCGGACGGCGCTCGACCCTTTTGGTGATGGCCTCGAAGGTATGAAGCTGGGCGAAACGGATGGTGACCAAGAACTCCTTGGTGAACACAAGGCCCAGGGGCGAGGTTTCGTCCTCGCCATTGCCGGGCTTTTTGTGCGGCGTCACCGGCACCGAGATGGTGAAGACGCCGTCCTCATACTGGAGCCGGCTGGAGAATTCGATTTCCTCCAACTGGTCGCGGGGCGGAATATCCAGCTGATAGTCGGCACAGGCCTTGGCGATCTCTTCGCGAGTGGGATTGAAGAGATCGACCCAGACCAGCCGCCCGCCGGATTTGTGTTCAGTCAGCACGCGAAATATCTCCTGCCCGCGCCATAACGCGCGAAAACAGGCCGGGACGCAACAGCTTTCCGGCGCCGGAAAATGACGGTGTTGTTAGGCCAGCGCCCCGTGGCAGTGCTTGAATTTCCTGCCAGAGCCGCAGGAGCGACCGGCAACCCGGAGCGGAGCGAAGGGGTCGCTAGCGGCAGCGTAGTGCGACGCGCGACCACAAAGAATCGTGCGGCGACTAACTCAAAGCTCCGTGGCAGTGTTTGTATTTGCGGCCGGAGCCGCACGGACAAGGGGCATTACGCTGAACCTTCTCCCAGGTCGCCGGATCCTGGGGATCCACTGCCGGAATCTCGTCCTGCCACATGCCGGGCTGTTCGATCTCATTCTCGCCGGTCAAGGGATTGATGTGCGAGGCATGCATCTGGGGCAGCGGCGTCTGTTCCAGCGGCGGCGGCGGCGCGGTCTGGATCTGCACCTGCATCAGCTGGCGCACCACTTCGGTGCGCAGCTTGGCCAGCAGGTTCTGGAACAGTTCGAAGGCGTCGCCCTTATATTCGTTCAACGGATCGCGCTGGCCATAGCCGCGCAGGCCGACATATTGGCGCAAGTGGTCGAGATCGACGATATGCTCGCGCCAGTGATGATCCAGGGTCTGAAGCAGGATCGCCTTTTCGACATAGCGCATCACTTCGGCGCCATATTCCACGGTGCGGGCGGCGGCGCGGGCCTCGACCGCCTTCAGGATGCGCTCGCGCACTTCCTCATCGGCGATGCCTTCTTCCTTGGTCCAATCCACCACCGGCAGATCGATGCCGAAGATTGTGCGGACTTCGTTCTCAAGTCCGACCGCGTCCCACTGCTCGGCATAGGCCTTTTCGGGGATGTGGCGGCTGACCAGCACTTCCACCACTTCCTCGCGGAAATCGGCGATCTGATCGGAAACATCGTCGGAAGACATGATCTCGCGGCGCTGTTCGAAGATCACCCGGCGCTGGTCGTTGAGCACATCGTCATACTTCAGGATGTTCTTGCGGATCTCGAAGTTGCGGGCTTCGACCTTCTGCTGCGCCTTTTCCAGCGCCTTGTTGACCCAGGGATGGGTGATGGCTTCGCCCTGCTCAAGCCCAAGCTTGGTGAGGATCGCGTCCATCCGCTCGGAGCCGAAAATCCGCATCAGGTCGTCCTGCAGCGACAGGAAGAATTTGGAGGCGCCGGGATCGCCCTGGCGGCCCGAACGGCCGCGCAGCTGATTGTCGATGCGCCGGCTTTCATGGCGTTCGGTGCCGATCATGTAGAGGCCGCCGGCGGCCAACGCCGTCTGCTTGTTGACGGCGACTTCGGCGCGAATGGCGTCGATCTGGAGGCTGCGCTCAGCCTCGTCGGTGATGGCGGCAAGCTCCTGCTTGATGCGCATTTCGGCATTGCCGCCGAGCTGGATGTCGGTGCCGCGGCCCGCCATGTTGGTGGCGATGGTCA
>CBHTTW010000411.1:0-2815 GCA_966096025.1 uncultured Alphaproteobacteria bacterium
CGATTTCACCGTGGTGGGCGTGGGCGACATGTCCGGCGACGTCTTCGGCAACGGCATGCTGCTCTCCAGGCATATCCGGCTCTTGGCCGCCTTCGACCATCGCCACATCTTCCTGGACCCCAATGCCGATGCCGCCACCGGTTTCGCCGAGCGTCAGCGGCTGTTCGACCTGCCGCGCTCCAGCTGGGACGATTACAACAAGGCGCTGATCGGCAAGGGCGGCGGGGTGTTCGCGCGCAGCCTGAAGGAAATTCCGCTGTCACCCGAGGTCAAGGCACTGATCGGCGGCGACGCCGAAAGCATGACCCCGTCCGCCCTGATGAACGCCCTGCTCAAGGCCAGGGTCGATCTTTTATGGTTCGGCGGCATCGGCACTTATATCAAGGCCTCGTCGCAATCCCAGTTGGAGGCGGGCGACCGCGCCAATGACGGTTTGCGCATCAACGGCAACGAAGTCCGGGCCCAGGTGGTGGGCGAAGGCGCCAATCTAGGCATCACCCAGCTCGGCCGCATCGAAACGGCGCGAACCGGCACGCGGATCGATACCGACGCGGTGGACAACAGCGCCGGGGTGGATACCTCCGACCATGAAGTCAATCTCAAGATCCTGCTGGGCGGACCGGTGATGCGCGGCGCCATGAGCACCGATCAGCGCAACACCCTGCTTGCCTCCATGACCGACGATGTCGCGGCCCATGTCCTGGCCGACAATTATAACCAGACCCTGGCCTTGTCGGTGGCGCAGCTGCGCGGTACCGCCGATCTGGATGCCCATGGCCGGCTGATGCGCGATCTGGAAGCGCGCGGCAAACTCGACCGGGCGGTGGAATTCCTGCCCGGCGATAGCCAACTGCAAACCCTTGCCCATGACGGCAAAGGGCTGACGCGTCCGGAACTCAGCGTGCTTTTGGCCTATGCCAAGCTGGATCTGGATGCCGAAGTGCTCGCCAGCAGCCTGCCGGACGATCCCTTCTTCGCCCCCTTGCTGGCGGGTTATTTTCCGCAAGCCGCGATTGCCGCCTTTCCGGAGGAACCGGCGCGCCATCGCCTGAAGCGCGAAATCGTCTCCACCGTGCTGATCAACGCGATCGTCAATCTGGCGGGACCGGTCTTTGTCCTGCGCACCCGCGAGGTCACCGGTCTGGGAGCCGCGGAAGTGGCGCGCGGTTTTGTCCTGGCCGACGGTGCCTTCGGCCTGTCGGCGCTGAAAGCCCGCATCGACGGTCTGGACCTGAAAGTGGATGCGAAGGTTCAGACCCAGCTCTATGCCGAAATCGCCGACCAGTTCCGCCGCGCCGCCCGCTGGCTGCTCAGCCATGTGCCGGCCACCGCGCCGATCGCCGACACCGTGGCGCAGTATCGCGCCGGAGTGGAGGCCTTGCGCGAAAATTATGTCCTGACCGCTCCCGATCAAGCCCGCATCGCGGAATTGAAGGGCGCCGGGGTGCCGGAAGAATTGGCGCGGGACATGGCGCTTCTCACGCCGCTGGCCGCGGCGCTGGATGTGGCATTGCTGGCCCATGAAACCGGCTCGCCGCCGGCCAATGTGGCACCGCTCTATTTCGCGCTGGGCGAAACATTGGGGCTGGACCGCCTGCGCGCCCTGGCGGGCAAATTCGCGCCACCGGAACATTGGGACCGGCTGGCGCTGCGCCGGCTGATGGACGATCTGTCCCAATCCCAGCGCGCCATCACGGCGCGCCTGCTGAAGAACCGCACGAGTGCGGCCGATTGGGCAAAGGCGCAAGGCGACGCGCTGGAACGGACCCGCACATTCCTCAATGCGCTGGAAGCCAGCGGCGAAATTTCCGTCGCCAAGCTGATGTTGGCCTCCAGCCAAATTCAAAGCTTGAGTTGACCGGCCGGCGGCGCGCTACGGTTCAACTTCCTGTCGCTCCCGATTTGTCGTAAGCTGTCGCGTCGTTCGCGAGTAGCAAACAAAAACAAACGCTGGGGGGCGGCATTTTGGTGGGATCACCGTTTTTATCCGGCGCATTGGTGGCCTGGCCGGGCGTGTTCAGCGCCGCGGAACTGGACACGATCGTACGGCTGGGCGACGGGCTGGCGTTGGAAAAGGCCGAACTGTCGGGCGGCGGCACGGGCTATGAGAATATCCGCGCCACCAAGGTCGCCTGGGTGGCGCGCCAGCCTGCGACGGAAATGCTGTACCAGCGCATGGAGCAGGTTATTCTGGACATCAATGCCCGTTATTTCCGCTTCGACCTGTCGGCGCTGGCGACCTTCCAATATGCCCTTTATGGCGGAGCGGAAGGCGGCCATTTCGACTGGCACAAGGATTATGGCCGCGACCCGTCCGATCCCGGCCAGGAACCGCGCAAGCTGACCATCAGCCTGCAACTGAGCGACTCCTCGGACTATGAGGGCTGCGATCTGCAGCTGCGCGCCGGCCATCAGATCGATACGGCGCCGCGCGAGCGCGGCACGGTGGTCGCATTTCCCGCCAATGTGCTGCATCAGGTGACACCGATCCGCAAAGGCATCCGCCGGTCGCTGGTGGCCTGGGCGGTGGGACCCGAATTTCGCTAATGCGCGCGGTTCAAGGCGCTTCGTGCACAAAAACTAGAAGCGCACCAGATTGATATTGTGCGCGGGTTCGTGCTGGGTTTTTTCCTGGCCGACGAATTCGATGCCGATGCCGTCGGCATGATGGCGCGCGATCCGGCCCGCAATCTGGGCGATCAGGACAAATTCGCCGATCGGCGGTTTGACGTCGGTCTTCAGCGAAACGCCGCCGACGGAGATGTCGGTCACTTCGCAATGCACGATCTGGCCGTCGGCGCGGGTGAATTTGGCA
>CBHTTW010000412.1:0-2800 GCA_966096025.1 uncultured Alphaproteobacteria bacterium
CCGCTGGGGCAAGGTGGAAGAGATTGGCGGCCTGGCCTGCTATCTGTGCAGCGACTTGGCCGGCTTTATTACTGGAACTGACATCCTGATTGACGGCGGCTGGACCGCCGCTTAGCCGCGATCTTTCGCGGCTAAGCAGGCTCAAAAAATCAAACCGGACTACTGCACCGTAAAGTGCATCACCGTGGCTGAGTTGTAGGTCTCGCCCGGGCGCAGCAAGGTGGATGGGAAGTTCGGCTTGTTGGGGCTGTCGGGATAGTGCTGGGTTTCCAGCGCGATGCCGTCGCCGGCGCGGATGGTGGTGCCCGCCGCGCTCACGATCCCGCCATTCAAATTGTTGGACGAATAAACCTGTACCCCCGGCTCGGTGGTCAAAAGCTCCAAGGTCCGTCCGCTTTTGGGATCGGTCACCCGCGCCGCCAGTTCCAAGGCGCCGGGCTTGGTCTTGCGCAATACATAATTGTGGTCATAGCCGCGCCCAATCAGCATTTGCGGATCGCTGGAGCGGATGTGCGCGCCGATGGCGGTGGGCTGGCGGAAATCGAAGGGTGTGCCCGCCACATTGGTGAATTCACCGGTCGGCACCTGAAAGGCGTCGGTGGGCGTGACCTGATCGGAGAACAGGGTCATCAGATGGTTCTCCACCGAACCCGCGCCATTGCCCGCCAGATTGTAATAGGTGTGGTTGGTGAGATTGATCAGGGTGGTCTTGTCGGTGGAGGCCTTGTACTCCATGCGGAAATCATTGTTGTCGGTGAGGGTGTAGGTGACGTCGATGGTCAAGGCGCCGGGAAAACCCTGATCGCCGTCCGGCGACAGCAGGCGGAGCGTGACACCCGCGTCATTGGCATGCTGGAAGGTTCCCACGGTTTGCAGGATGCGCCTGTTATAGGGCGGCGGTCCGCCATGCAGGGTGACGCCGTTGGGATTCTGGGTCAGCTCGTAATGCTTGCCGTCGATGGTGACACCATGGCCGATGCGGTTGGCATAGCGGCCGGTCAGGGCGCTCATCGGGCCGGTGGCCTCGATCGCCGCCAGGTCTTTCTGGCACAGAATGACATTGGCCATTTTGCCGTCACGCCCCGGCGCCTCCACGGCGCAGACGATGCCGCCATAGTCCAGCACCTGGGCGCGCAGGCCGTGATTGTTGGTCATGGTAAAGATGTGGACGGCGGCGCCGTCCTTGGTGGTGCCGAAACTTTCGCTTTTGACGGTTCCGGCCCAGGCCGGACCGGCCAGGAGAGCTACGAGAAACACGCTTCCAATCGTCGCGCCAGATTTCATTTTTCCCCCCGGTTTTGCCCGTTTTTGACGGTGGCTTTGGGCTTCCAACATTATAGTATCCCGCGCACAGAAAAAGACTATCGGGTACGGGAGCAAGGAGACGCCTGCCTGGGGCAGGGCGGCTCGGATCAAGCATGAAGCAGAATGGCGAGAAACCGCTGATTGTGGTGATGGGTGTGGCCGGCTCGGGCAAGACCACCATCGCCAGCGGGTTGGCGGAAAAACTGGGCGTGCCTTTCGTCGAGGGCGACTCCCTGCATCCCACCGCCAATGTCAAAAAAATGTCCAGCGGCACGCCCCTGACCGATGAAGACCGCTGGCCCTGGCTGGAAGCCATCGGCGAGCGCATGGAGGTGGAACGCGTCACCGGCCATGGCGTGGTGGTGTCCTGTTCCGCCTTGCGCCATGTCTATCGCGACTGCCTGCGCAAAAAGGTCAAGGGCAAGGTGCATTTCATCCTGCTGGACGGATCGCGCGAGCTGATCACCGACCGCATGAAGCAGCGCAAGGGCCATTTCATGCCGCCCGCCCTGATGGACAGCCAGTTCGCCACCCTGGAAAAGCCCTCAGCCGATGAGGATGCGGTGATCCTGGATATCAGCCATCCCATACCGGCGCTGCTGGTCGAAGCCCTGCAATCGCTTGCCTCGGAAACCGCATCATAAAAAGAAAGAGGATTGCATGCGCAGACCCGCACTGTTTCTGGCCGCCACAGCTCTCGCCACCCTGCCTGTCTGGGCGCAGTCCCCCGAACAGCCGAAATTTCCCACCCCGCCGCCGCCGGTGACGGCCGAGAACAGCGTCATCGGGCCGAACTATGCCGATGCGCCGGAAGCGGTGGCCAATGCGGCGGTGCCGCAGGGCGATGTGCGCGAATTCATCCTCTATTCCGAAGACAGCAAGATCTATCCCGGCATTGTCCGCGTCCGGAACATGGAGCGCGACGCGCGGGGCAATTATCTCGCGCCGCCCGAGGGCCTTTCCGCCCCCGGCCGTTATGAGCGGCATGTCTTTGTCTATATCCCCAAGCAGTATGTGCCCGGCACACCGGCGCCCTTCATGGTGGTGCAGGATGGCCGCTCCTATGTGAAGCGGATGGTCAACATCATGGACAATATGATCGCGGCCAAGCGCCTGCCGCCCATGATCCTGGTGCTGGCCGATTCCGGTGGCAGTGACGCCCAGGGCTCCGAGCGCGGGCTGGAATATGACAGCATGTCGGATCGCTATTCCAATTGGGTGGAACAGGAATTGCTGCCCGCCGTGTCGGGGCGCTATGGCGTCACCTTCACCAGCGATCCGGAAGGCCGCGCCACCATGGGCGGATCGTCCGGCGCCGCCGCCGCCTGGACCATGGCCTGGTATCATCCCGAGCGTTATCACAAGGTGCTGAGCTATTCCGGCACCTTTGTGAACCAGGCCTGGCCGCCCGATCCCAAGACGCCGCGCGGCGCCTGGGAATATCACGCCACCATGATCCCCAAGACCGCCAAGAAGCCGATCCGCATCTGGATGG
>CBHTTW010000413.1:0-2790 GCA_966096025.1 uncultured Alphaproteobacteria bacterium
GACGCGCGCGCCTTGCTCAAGACTTTGCTGGCAAGCAAAGCCCCCTTCGCGGAGCAACAGGATGCCCAGCGGCTTGCCGCAAACTGGCGCTGACACGGGGCCCAAAAGACCCCGGGTTTTTTTGAGCCCATCTGTGCTAGCCTGACTCCACAGGGGTCTCATCACCGCGGGGCAACATGCGGATTTTGTCGTTTCTTGTTCTCGCCGTCACCGGATTGGGGATGGCGGCGCCGGGGCTTTACCTGGCCAGTTTGGGCGGCTCTCTTTATTACGCCATCGCCGGTCTGTTGATCCTGGTTTCCGCCTGGCTGATCCTGCGCCGCCGCCCCTTTGGCGTGACCTTGTTCTGGCTGGTCTTCGCCGCCACCTTTTTATGGTCGCTGTGGGAAGTGGGATTGGACGGCTGGGCGCTGATGCCGCGCCTGATCTATCTGGCCGCCGCCGCCGGGGCGCTGCTTTTGCTGGACTTCGCGCCGCTGCGCAGGCCGGTGGCCATGGCGATGGTCTTCGTGCTCGCGGCCGTGGCCGGCGCGGTGTTTTTGAAATCGCGCGATAGCGTGCCCCAGACCGAATTGGCCGCAAGCCCGCAAGCGACATCCGCCGCCGATGGGGAATGGCCGCATTATGGCGGTTCGCAAAATGCCACCCGCTATTCCCGCCTTGCCCAGATCACCCCGGCCAATGCCGCCAATCTGCAAGAGGCCTGGACCTATCACACCGGCCTGGAGACCAAGGACAAGCACTCCGCCCATCAGATGGAAGTGACGCCCATCATGGTCGATGGCTTGCTTTATGGCTGCACCAGCCACAATGCGGTGTTCGCCCTGGACCCGGCCACGGGCAAGCAGGTCTGGCGGCATGAAACCAAGATCGATATGGAAGCCGGTGGGCGCGGGGTTTGCCGCGGCGTGAGCTTCTATCGCGTGCCCGGGAATGTCGGCGAATGTCCCACCCGCCTGTTGCTGGGTACGGTCGACAACAAGCTGATCGCGGTCGATGCCAAGACGGGCGCGTCCTGCCGCGGCTTCGGCAAGGAGGGATCGGTCGATCTGTCGGAAGGCCTGGGACTGGAACCCGCCACGCGCGGCTGGATCAATCCCACATCGCCGCCCGCCATCGTGCACGGCACCGCGGTGATCGGCAGCTATATTATCGACAATGCCTCGACCCGCGTGCCGCCCGGCGTGATCCGCGGCTATGACGCGGTGACGGGCGCGCTGAAATGGGCCTTCGATCCCGGCAAGCCGGACAAACAAGGGCCATTGGCGCCGGGCGAAGTCTATACGCCTTCCACGCCCAATGCCTGGCCGCCCTTCAGCGGCGACGAGCAACTGGGCCTGGTCTATGTCCCGATGGGCAATGGCAGCCCGGATTATTACGGCCCGCACCGCACGCCGGAAACCGAACGCTTCACCGCCGCGACCGTGGCGCTGGATGCCAATACCGGCGCGGTGCGCTGGGTGTTCCAGGCGGTGCATCACGATCTTTGGGACTATGATTTGGCGGCGCAGCCGGTGCTGACGGATTATCCCGGTCCCAATGGTCCGGTTCCGGCACTGATCCAGGCCACCAAGACCGGCCAGATATTCGTGCTGGACCGCCGCAGCGGCCAACCTTTGACCAAGGTCGAGGAAAAGCCGGTGCCGGCGTCCACCATTCCCGGTGAATGGGCGGCGCCGACCCAGCCTTATTCCACCGGTATGCCCCAATTTCAGGGCCCCACTTTGACCGAAGCCGACATGTGGGGCACCACGCCCTTCGACCAGCTCTATTGCCGGATCAAATTCCGCAAGGCGGCTTATCAAGGCATGTTCATGCCCCTGCGGTTCGGATCGTCGATCCGCACCCCGGGCGAATTGGGCGGCATCGATTGGGGCAGTGTGGCGGTGGACGAAGACCGCGGCATCTTGATCGTCAATTCCAATCTGATGGCGGATTGGGACGAACTGATTTCGCGCGAACAGGCCGACCGCGAAAATCTCTTCACCAGCCGCGATCCGCGCAGCAAAGATGCGCCGCGTCCGCCGCATCGCGGCGGCGCCATGGAAGGCACGCCCTATGGCCTGCACTTTGACGGCTTCATGACGCCGCTGGGCATTCCCTGCCAGCGGCCGCCTTACGGTTATCTGGCGGCGGTGGAACTCAAGACCGGCAAGCTGCTGTGGCAGCATCCGCTGGGCAATGCCTCCAACAGCGGGCCCTTCGGCATCGGGCTGGGTCTGCCGTTCCGTCTGGGCACACCCAATATCGGCGGTTCGGTGGTCACCGCGGGTGGCGTGATCTTCATCGGCGCGACCCAGGACAAGCATTTCCGCGCCATCGACGTGAAAACCGGAAAGGTCTTGTGGGAAACCAGGCTTCCCGCCGGCGGACATGCCACGCCCATGACCTATCTGGGCGCGGATGGACAGCAATATGTCCTGATCGCGGCCGGTGGCGCGGGCGGTTTTGGCACCGGTAGTTCCGACAGTCTGATCGCCTATCGTCTCAAAAGATAAGTGGTTAGGTTCGGGCCATGATTCCGCTTTCCATCCTGGACCTTGCGCCCATCAAGCAGGGCGGCAGCGCCGCCGCCACCTTGCGCGAGACATTGGATCTCGCCCAGCATGCGGAGCGCTGGGGCTTTCACCGTTACTGGCTGGTGGAGCATCACAGCACGCCCAGCATGGCCAGCGCCGCCACCGCTCTTGTGATGGGACATGTCGCGGGGGGCACCAAGACCATTCGCGTCGGCGCGGGCGGCATCATGCTGCCCAATCATGCGCCCATCATGGTCGCCGAACAGTTCGG
>CBHTTW010000414.1:0-2785 GCA_966096025.1 uncultured Alphaproteobacteria bacterium
ATGGGTTCTCTTTTGGTCGCGCCGGCAGGCCCTTCGCTCCGCTCCGGGTTGCCGGTCGCTCCTATATAAGCACGTCCGATGCCTTCACAACGCGGGCCAGGACCAGGACATGGACCTGTACCGCGCCGGCCCGTTTCAGGGCCCTGGCGCAGGATTCCACGGTTGCGCCGGTGGTGAGCACATCGTCCACCAGCAGGATGCGCCGCCCCGTCACTTGGGCCGGATCGGAAACCTTGAAAGCGCCCAGCACATTGCGCCGCCGCGCCCGGGCGCTGGCCATGGCGCCTTGGCTGGCGGTGGGACGGGTGCGCGTCAGGACCGAAGGTTCGTAGGCCAATGCCCAATCCCGGGCCAGGCGCCGCGCCAGTTCCGCCGATTGGTTGTAGCGGCGGCGCCAGAGTCGCCAGGGATGCAGCGGCACCGGCATCACCATGTCGCTGTCCTTCAGGACTGTGCCGCCGCTGCGGCTGAGCCAGCGGGAAAAACCGGGCACCAGGTCCAGCCGGTCGGCATGCTTGAGCGCCAGGATCGCGCCCCGGCTTTTCTCGTCATAGGCCAGGATGGCGCGGGCGCTGTCGAAAGCGGGCGGTTTGGCCAGGCAAGCGGCGCAGAAATTGTCGCCCCCCAAAGCCACCGCAAAAGGCAGGCCGCAACAGCGGCAGCCCGGCCCCTCCAGGAACCTGATGCCGCTCCAACAGACCGGGCAAAAACCGGGCTGGCCGACGGCGGCCTTGCAGCCCATGCAAAGCGGCGGGAACAGCAGATCCAGCATTGTCCTGGCGAGATTTCCGGCCATGGCGCCCATCATCTTTGTGCTAAGTCTAACCAACATGTCCGGCTTCACAAACGACAAGGGGCGGCCGCCTCTTTTTGACTTTTCCGCAAACCAGCGCGCGCGGGCGCGCGCCAAACGGCTCGACGGCGACCGTTTTCTGTATCGCGCGGCGGCGGAAGGCATTGCCGACCGCCTGCAAGCGGTCACGCGCAAATTCCAGCATGGGCTTTTTATCGGCGAAGCGGTGCCGGATGAGATCATGGGTTATGCGCAAAATTGGGTCTGTGCCGATTTCGATGCCGCCGAGATTTTGACCGTGCCGGCCCCTTTCGATCTGGCGGTCAGCCTTTTTTCCCTGCAGACGGTCAACGATTTGCCCGGCGCGCTGGTTCAGATCCGGCGAGCCCTCAAGCCCGACGGCCTGTTTCTGGGCGCGATACTGGGCGGCGCCAGTTTGAGCGAGCTGCGCGCCGCTTTTGCCCAGGCCGAAGTCGAAACCCGCGGCGGCGTCAGTCCCAGGGTCTCGCCCTTCGCCGATGTGCGCGATCTGGGCGGGCTGTTACAACGTGGGGGATTTGCATTGCCAGTAGCCGATGTCGAGCGGCTGACGGTGCGCTATCGCGATCTTTCAGGATTGGCGCGCGACCTGCGGATGCATGGCCTGACCAACAGCCTCAGCGAACGCAGCAAACGCCCCCTGCGCCGCGACACATTGGCGGCGCTGGCGGCGCATTATGCGGACCAGTATGGCGAGGATGGAAAATTGCCAGTGCGGTTCGAGACGGTTTATCTGACCGGCTGGGCGCCGCATGCAAGCCAGCAGGTGCCGTTGAAACCCGGCAGCGCCAAGACGCGATTGGCCGATGCCCTGGGCACGGATGAACACAGCCTCAAGCGCTGACTAGGGAGCGCTGGCGATCGCGGCGTAAAGCGTGGAGGAAAGGGTCGAGCCGACCGTGCCGACGGCGGTGATGATTACCAGCGCGATCAGGCCGGCAATCATTCCATATTCGATGGCGGTGGCGCCGCGTATGTCGTGCAGGAACTGTGTCATAGCAGATCTCGCAACATCGGAATGAGCGGCAAGTCGGCCGCGGGCATCGGGTAATCTTTCATGTCCTTTGGACGCACCCATTTCAGGGCGGCGTGATGGCCCGGTTGGGGCACACCCTCCCAACGCCGGCAGACATAGAGGGGCATCAGGAGCTGAAAATCGGGATAGAGATGGGAGGCAAAGGTGAAAGGCGCCAGACAGGCCTCCTTGACCGCGATGCCGAGCTCCTCGCGCAGCTCGCGGATAAGCGCCTCTTCCGGGCTTTCGCCCGCTTCGATCTTGCCGCCAGGAAATTCCCATAACCCCGCCATGCTTTTGCCTTCGGGACGCTGTGCAATCAGCACACGGCCATCAGCATCCACCAACGCCACAGCTACGACAAGGATCAAAGGCTGTGGCGGTGTCATATTCGCGTCACGACGCTAAGCTGGGGTTAAGCGTTATGAATAGCATGGACTAAAATTGTGTGGAATTGTTCCGTTGCGGGACAAAGGCAAAAAGGAGAAGCAGATGACGACATTCGGCACGGCGAAATGGCAAGGCGGCCTCAAGGACGGCGTCGGGGCGATTTCCACCAAAAGCGGCGCCTTGAACGCCTACCCCTACGGTTTCGCGGCGCGCTTTGAAGGCAAGCCGGGCACCAATCCGGAGGAATTGATCGGCGCCGCCCATGCCGGCTGCTTCACCATGGCGCTTTCGCTCATTTTGGGCGAGGCCGGATTCACCGCGACCGAGATGAACACCAAGGCCGAGATCACGCTTGAGAAAAAGGAAGATGGCTTTGCCATCACCAAGTCGCACCTGACCTTGCGCGCCAAAATTCCCGGCATCGACGATGCCAAATTCAAGGAACTGGCGGGCAAGGCCGAAAAGGGCTGCCCGGTCTCCAAAGTGCTGAAATGCGAGATCAGTCTGGACGCAGCTCTGGTTTAATTCCCCCCTCTGTCGCAGCTCAG
>CBHTTW010000415.1:0-2783 GCA_966096025.1 uncultured Alphaproteobacteria bacterium
AAATCGCCAAGCATCCCAGCTTGCATCTGGCCGGGGTGATGGGCTGGGAGGCGCACGCCACCGCCATTGCCGATCCGGCTCTGAAGGAAAAGACGGTGGCGACCGCCATCGGCATGCTGACCGCGACCGCCGGTCAATGCCGCAAGGCAGGGCATGACATGGGGATCGTCAGCTGCGGCGGCACCGGCACGTTTCTGTATTGCATCAAGCAGCCCGGCGTCACCGAAGTGCAAGTGGGAGGCGCGGTGCTCGGCGATGAGCATTATCGCGGCCACCATAATGTGAATATGCCGGTTTCGCTCACTTTGTTGGCCACGGTGACCAGCCGTCCGGCACCGACCCGCATCATTCTGGATGCCGGGCGCAAGACCATGAGTGCCGACACGGCCATCCCGCGCCCCATGAACGTGCCGCCGGTGAAGGATGTCTGGCTTTCCGCCGAACATGCGCGGCTGGAGCTGGAAGCGCCCAGCGATACGCCACGGGTTGGCGACCGGGTGGAATTCGTCCTGGGCTATACCGACACCACGGTGCATCTGCACGAAGAGATCGTCGCCATGCGCAAGGGCGTGGTGGAAGCGGTGTGGAAAGTCGCGGGCCGCGGCAAGATCAAATAGCCGCGCGCACGGGCCAGGCAGGTGGGCGGCCAAATTGCCCGCGGCATGCCGCCAGATCGTCCGGGGTGTTGATATTGGCCAGCGCTTCATTGCCGAATTCAGCACAGGCGACGCGGAAATTGCCGAGCCATTGATGCACTGAGCGGACAGAACCTTCCATAAGGTCATGTTCCAGCCGCTCGGCCAGATCCACCGGCCACAGCCCGATGGTGGGATGGGTGCCGTCCGCCGCCCGGGCGATGGCGATGTCGGCGCGCTGATCGCCGAGGCTGTGGGCCAGTCGCGTTACCAGATCGTCGGGCAGGAAGGGAACATCGCTGGCGACGGTCAACAGATGCACCTGGCGAGGATGGCGCCGGCGCGACCACAGCATGCCGGTCAGGATGCCCGCCAGCGGTCCCTGGAATCCCGAAATGGCGTCGGGCAAGACCGGCTGACCGTATTTCAGGAAGGGCGCGGGATCGCTGTTGGTGTTGATCAATATGTCGGCGGTCTGTCGTGTTACCGCATCCAGGATATGGGCGATCATGGGCTTGCCGCCCAGGTTCAGAAGGCATTTGTCGCCGCCGCCCATGCGCGAGGAGCGTCCGCCCGCCAGGATCACCGCCGCCGGCCTCATGACTTTCTCCAGGCGGCACAGATGGCGTTGACCATCGGCTTGAGATGAAAGCTGGACACCGGATGAATGGCGCTGGATAGACCATGCGCGGCCAGCGCCTTTTCCATCACCGGGCCGATGGCGGCGATCTGGGTGCGCGCCAGTCCTTGGGTCAGCTCCAGCATCAATCCGAACTCCCGCGCCACCGCGAACAGCCGTTCGATCTGAGGCGAGGAGGTGAAGGCGATCATGCCGATCTTTCCCGCGGCCAGGTCGCGGATGGTTTGGGCGACCTGTTCGGATTCGGTCTGGGTGACATAGCGATAGGGCGTGACCGGAAACACCGCCGCGCCGAGGCGGCGAAGTCCGTCCACCATCGGCTGGGCGCCGTCGCCCGGATAGAGCTGCACGCCGATACGCGCGCCATGGATGCCCTGATTTTCGAGGCATTCGAGCACGCTTTGTGAAGTCGGCTCGCTGGCCGCCAGACTGGGGGACAGGCCGATTTCGCGCAGCGCCCGGGCCGGTTTGGGGCCGCGCGTCACGGTGCGGGTCATTTTCAAGGCGCCGATGAAGATTTCCTGCCTCTCACCGGCAAGACCCAAAAGCTTGCGCAGGCCTTCGCCCGTCAAAAGCACGGTGAAGTCGAAAGGCGCGCGGATCATGTCATCGATCCAGGGCGCGGCTTGCGAAGGATCGTCCAGCTCCGCGATCGCGACCAGGGGGCAGCGCAGCGCCTGCGCGCCCTGGGCTTCCAGCATGCCGGCGAACAGGTCCAGCTCGCGGCTTTCGGGCACCAGAATGGTCAGGCCGTCCAACGCACCCATGATTATTCCGCCGCGCTCAAGGAAGGCACAGTCTGCAACAGTTTCTTCAGTTCGGGAATGCAGGAGCCGCAATTGGTCCCGGCTTTGAGCCTCGCGCCGATCTGCGCCGCGGTGACAAGACCTTCGGCCTGGATGGCCGCCTTGATTTTTTCTTCGCTGACCGCAAAGCAGGAACAGACAATCTTGCCATGCTGTTCGCCATTTCCGCTAATGCCGGCCAGAAGCGCCATGCGCTCCATCGCCGAAATGTCTTTTCCCAAAAGCGCTTTGGCTTGCTCGACACCGGCAAAGTCCGCCCCGGGCGGACCGAAAAAGACGCAGGCCACCAGCCGGCCATGCAGAATGCCGGCATAGCGGAACATCGATTTGCGCGGATCGGAATAAGAGACCAGCTCGGTATCGGCCGAGATGCGCAACAGGCGCCGCAGCACGCCTTCGGAGTGCACTTCTCGTTGCAGCGGATTCCAGCCTGCCAGTTCAAAGGTAAAACCGGCCGCGATTTGCGCCTTGGACCACCACAAAGCCTCGCTGAGTTCCGGCTCGCCGCTGCTGAGACGCAAGAGGTGGCCGCGCCAGGATTCTTCCATCCCTTGCACACATACTTTTGTGCCCTTGAGGTCGGGCTGGCCGGAAACCGGGTCGGTCTTGGCATGCACCAGCCGGTCGATGGGCCCCGAAGAGGTGAACTGATCGGTCCAGTGCATGGAGGCGAAGACATCGCCCGGCCGCACGCCTTCGTCC
>CBHTTW010000416.1:0-2767 GCA_966096025.1 uncultured Alphaproteobacteria bacterium
CGTGCTTGACCGCTTCCGCCAGGTCGCGGTTGGAGGTGGCGATGATGCGGATATCCACCTTGACCGGCTTGGTGCCGCCGACCCGGTCGATCTCGCGCTCCTGAATGGCGCGCAGCAGCTTGGCCTGCAGGCGGGCATCCATTTCGCTGATTTCGTCCAGCAGCAGGGTGCCGCCATTGGCTTCTTCGAACTTGCCGATGCGCCGGGCGATGGCGCCGGTGAAGGCGCCCTTTTCATGGCCGAACAATTCGGATTCCAGCAGGTTTTCCGGGATCGCGGCGCAGTTCACGGAAATGAACGGCTTGTCGTTGCGCGCCGACTTGCGATGGACATAACGAGCCAGCACTTCCTTACCGGTGCCGCTTTCGCCGGTCACCAGGATGGAGGCTTCGCTGCCGGCGATCTGGTCGGCCAGGCTGAGGACCGCCGCCATGGCTTCGTCCTCATAGATCAGCTGATGGGATTCATCGGCCACCGCCGCCAGCACCGCCGCGATCAGTTCGGCGTCGGCGGGCAAGGGCAGATATTCCTTGGCGCCGGCGCGGATCGCGTCCACCGCGCGGCGTGTGTCGGTGCCGATGCCGCAAGCGACCACCGGGGTGCAGATGCGTTCAGCCGCCAGACCGCGCACCAGGGCGCCGATCTCCAGGCCGACATCGCAGAACACCAGATCAGCGCCGATACCACCGCGCAAGCTGGCAAGAGCCTGCTCTATGTCCATGGCATGGGTGACCTTGGCACCCTTGTCCATCGCGATTTTGGTGGCGAGGCCGATTTGGCCCTGCAGTCCGCCGACAATAAGTAAACGCATGATCGTATCCCTTCAGTCCTTAAGAGCCGGACCCGGCCTTGATGATTTCCGTCATGGTGATGCCCAGCCGGTCTTCCACCAGCACCACTTCGCCGCGCGCGACCAGACGGTCGTTGACATAGATGTCGATGGCCTCGCCGACCTTGCGGTCCAGTTCGACGATGGTGCCGCGACCCAGTTTCAACAGCTGGCTGACTTCCATGCCGCTCTTGCCCAACACGGCGCTGACCGTGACCGGCACATCGAACACCGCTTCAAGATCCGACGCGGTATGCTTGGGCGCGGCTTCCATCGGCATGTCGGCATTGAGCAAGGCGGCGGAGGAACCGGGCGCGCCTTCCTGGCTGAGATCGGGCAGATCGACATTGTCGGTCGCCATGGGATTATCCTTTCACTGTGTGCGAGAAATGACGGGAAATAAGGGCGTTCAGCGCATCCTCGATGCTGCTTTCGCTGCGTTCGGCGCCGCCGCCGCGCCACTCGATGCGGCAATCGGCGCCGGTCATGGCGGGGTCGGCTGCGATCAGCACGCGGCCCTCATAACCTTCTTCATGGGCAATATCGTTCAGCCGGGGCCCCAGCACCTCCGTCACGGCGGGGGCGGCGCGCAAGGTGATGCGCGGCTCGGCGATGGCCTGGTGCATGGCCTGGCGCAGCGCCACTTCCACATCGCCGGTGGGCAAGGCGGCAAGGGCGGCGGGCGCGATCTTCTTGGCCATGGCCAAAGCCAGTCGGGCGGCGTCGTCGCGCACCTGCTCGATTTCGGCATGGCTGACATCGAGCGCGGCGCGCACCGAAATGGTCAAAGCGGCGACGGTGCGTTCCAGGGCATCGGTGGCGCGGGCCTGGGCGCTGCTTTCGCCTTCGTTGCGCGCGGTGCTTTTGAGGCTTTCCAGTTCCTCGATGGTCAAGGTCTGTTTCTGGCGTGCCTGGGCGGCCGGGGCGCGGCGGTCTTCGCTGCCGGAGAACTCGGTGTCGAAGGTGAATTTCGGGGCGCTGGGTTTGGCGGCGGTCATCAGTACACCAACTCGTCTTCGGCGCTGCCGCCGGCGATCATGATCTCGCCCTTGTTGGCCAGGTCCTTGGCGATATTGACCATGCGCATCTGGGCCTCATCGACGTCCTTTAGGCGCACCGGACCCATCGCTTCCATGTCGTCGCGCAGGATCTTGCCGGCGCGTTCGCTCATATTGGAGAAGAAGACGTCGCGCAGGCCGTCGGTGGCGCCCTTCAGCGCCAAGCCCAGCTTGTCCTTTTCGACATTGCGCAGCAGGGTCTGGATCGAGCCGGGATCGAGCTTGGCCAGGTCCTCGAAGGTGAACATCAAGGCCTTGATGCGCTCGGCGGCGTCGCGCGAGCGTTCTTCCAGGGCGGTGATGAAGCGGCTTTCGGTCTGGCGGTCGAAATTGTTGAAGATTTCCGCCATCTGTTCATGGGCGTCGCGCTTGGCGGTACGCGCCAGGTTGGACATGAACTCCACGCGCAGGGTCTGCTCGACCTTGTCCAGGATGTCCTTCTGCACGCTTTCCATGCGCAGCATGCGCTGCACCACTTCCAGGGCGAATTCTTCGGGCAGGGCGCCCAGCACGCGCGCGGCATGTTCCGGCTTGATCTTGCTCAGCACCACCGAAACGGTCTGGGGATATTCGTTCTTGAGATAGTTGGCCAGAACGGTCTCGTTCACATTGGCCAGCTTGTCCCACATGGTGCGGCCCGCGGGGCCGCGGATTTCCTCCATGATCGAGCCGACCTTGTCTTCCGGCAGGATATTGGCGAGCAGGCGTTCGGTGGATTCATAGGAACCCATCAGCGAACCGGTGCCCGACATCTGGGAGACGAAGTCCACCAGCAGCTTTTCGATCAGGGCGGAGGAAACCGAACCCAGGTTGGACATGACCTGTGAAACTTCCTTGATCTCGTCCTCATCCATCATCTTCCAGATCTGCTGGGAATGGT
>CBHTTW010000417.1:0-2761 GCA_966096025.1 uncultured Alphaproteobacteria bacterium
CCACATTTCCAGTTCGGCCTGTTCCGACAGGATACGGGCCGAGAGCTGCTGCGCCGCCATTTCCAGGGAGAAGAACAGGACCGGCGCGCCGCTGGGATATTCCGCCCCGGACTGAAGGTCGCGCATATATTGCTGGGCGGCGTGGAAGGCCATGTTGGTGCCCAGCGCCGTCTTGCCCATGCCGGGACGACCGGCAAGGATCAGCAGGTCGGAAGGCTGCAAACCGCCCAAAAGACTGTCGATATCGGTGAAGCCGCTGGTGACGCCCGAAATGCGCCCGCCCCTGGCATGGGCCTTTTCCGCCGATTCCACCGCCTTGCGCAGCGCTTCATGGAAATCCAGCGCGCCTTCGCCATATTTGTTGGTTTCGGCCACGGCATAGAGCGCCTTTTCGGCCTCGGCGATCTGGTCCTTGGAGGTTTTCTCGGTGGGGGCGTCATAGGCGGTGTTGACGATATCCTCGCCGATGCGGATCAGGCTGCGGCGCACCGAAAGATCGGCCAGGATGTCGGCATAGTCCTTGACGTTGGGAATGGCGGGGGCTGCGGCGCGCAGGGCGTCGAAATAGGCCTGGCCGCCGGTTTCGATCACGCCGGGATCGGACTTCATCGTGGCGTGCAAGGTCAGCGGCGTCACCACCACGCCGCCACGCTCGATTATGTGCGACATGGTTTCGAAGATGCGTCCATGCAGCGGATCGTAGAAATGATCCGGCTTGGTCAGCGCGCTGGCGCGCTCCATCGCCCGGTTGTCGGCCAGGATCGCGCCCAGCAGAGCCTGCTCGACATCGATGTCGTAGGGGACGTGGCGATAGGCTTCTTGTTCCATGGCTTTTCGACAGCGCTGCGCGAAGGTCGCGCAATCAACAAGGTGACGAAGGTGCAAGCAAGTGGATTGCACTGACTGTTCACAGTGCCGAATCACGAGCCCCACAGATTGTGGCCCCAAACAATGGCTCCACCAAGCAATTCACACCTTCCTGGAACTTTCGCCAAGAGAGGACTTGCTTCCCTCGGCTTTTGGTGCGTGCGGCGTTGCTCCGCGGCGATTGCGGCGGCGCGTGTCCGCAGATCGCGCGTCAATGGGTGAGCGCGCCGGTTGCCAGATAGGTGACATGGCTGCGATAGCGTTCGGCGCTCCAGCCTCGACCCATCACCAACTCTTCCCACAGGCGCTGCGAGGTCAGACTCCACAACAGATCGGCGGCCGCGTCCGGTGACAGATGACGCGCCAAGGCGCCTTCTTCCTGGAAGCGCAGCGCGATGACACGGCAGACCTCGAGCCCTGCGGCCAGCCGATCCTGCCAGGCCGCCTCCACCACAGCATCGTCCTGGCGCAAACTTTCGAAGATGCGTTCGACCGGCCAGGCGCCGGGATTGTCGCCGGCCCTGAAGCTCGCCAGCGCCGCCACCGCCGCCCGGGCGCTGGGTGCCTTGGCGATGGCGGCGAATTTGACTGCGAGATCCCGCGCTTCGTCGGCATAGAGGACCATGGCCACCAACAGGGCGGTGCGGTCGTGGAAATGGAGATAGACGGCCTGGCGGGACAGCCCGGCGCGGGCGGCGATTTCGGCCATGGTCAGCCCGCTATTTTCCTGGGCCAGGGCCAGCGCCGCTTGCAGGATCTGATCACGCGTATCGACCCTAATTGACACAGTGTAAAGCACCTTTTTTTCTTACTTTACACTGTGTAAACAAAATCGCAAGAAGCGTGGAAAAACGGTGTGTTCACAGGAATGTGGGCGCAAGGCCAATGGCGCCCGTGGCGCGGCGGGCGTACGGTTCCCGGCCGGTGACGGCAAAAATGGGAGAACGCCATGCCCCGCAAACTGGCAGCAGAATTCATCGGAACAGCCTGGCTGGTATTGGGTGGCTGCGGATCGGCGGTCCTGGCCGCCGCGTTTCCGGAACTGGGCATCGGCTTTGTCGGCGTGTCATTGGCCTTCGGCCTTACAGTCCTGACCATGGCCTTCGCCATCGGCCATGTCTCGGGCTGCCATCTCAATCCGGCCGTGTCGGTGGGCCTCTGGGCGGGCGGACGTTTTCCCGCCACCGGCCTCCCCGGCTATATCGCGGCCCAGGTGGCGGGCGGATTGTTTGGCGCCGCCCTGCTCTATGTGATCGCCAGCGGCCATGCCGGCTTCGATGTTGCGGCCGGCTTTGCCAGCAACGGCTATGGCGAGCATTCGCCAGGCGGCTACAGCCTGGCGGCGGCCCTGGTCTGTGAAGTGGTCATGACCTTCACCTTCCTGTTTGTGATCCTGGGTTCCACCCATGGCCGGGCACCCGCCGGCTTCGCGCCCATTGCCATCGGCCTGTGCCTGACCCTGATCCACCTGATCTCCATCCCGGTGACCAACACCAGCGTCAACCCGGCGCGCTCAACCGCGGCCGCCTTGTTCGCGGGCGGCTGGGCCCTGCAGCAGCTCTGGCTGTTCTGGGTCGCGCCGATCGCCGGCGCGGCAATGGCAGGCTTTGTCTATCGCTGGCTTTCGCCGGACGATCCCGCGCAGGTCCCGCTTTCCGGCCGCTGATCACGCCGCGTCGTGAAAAATCAGGCCCAAAACATGGCGCCGGCCGGTCAGGAGGCGGCTGACGCCATGGCGCATCTTGACCTGATAATCGCCCCTTGAGCCCCGGACGGGCCGGCTGTTGACCGCAAACACCACCCCATCCCCCTGGGCCAGCGGCACCACCATGACGCGCGACTGCTGGCGGGGACGCTGTTCGGTGAGGATGAACTCGCCGCCGGTGAAATCCCG
>CBHTTW010000418.1:0-2760 GCA_966096025.1 uncultured Alphaproteobacteria bacterium
GGATCACGTTGGCCTCGGCCGACTTGCCGGCCTTGTAGGCGGTTATGCGTTCTTCCATGACCGGGCGGAAGTGACGGATCAGGCCCTGGATCGGCCAAGCCGCCGCGTCGCCCAGGGCGCAGATGGTGTGACCTTCGATCTCCTTGCTGACTTCCTGCAGCAGGTCGATTTCCGACACCTTGGCGTCGCCTTTGACCATGCGGGTCATCACCCGCCACATCCACCCCGTTCCCTCGCGGCAGGGCGTGCACTGGCCGCAGCTTTCATGCTTGTAGAAATAGGCCAGCCGCTGGATCGCCTTGATCACATCGGTGGACTTGTCCATCACGATCACCGCGGCGGTGCCAAGACCCGACTGCACGGCCTTGAGGCTGTCGAAATCCATCAGCACATCGTCGCAAATGCTCTTGGGCAGCAGCGGCACCGAGGCGCCGCCGGGAATTACGGCCAGCAGATTGTCCCAGCCGCCACGCACCCCGCCGCAATGCTTCTCAAGCAGCTCGCGCAGGGAAATGCCCATTTCCTCTTCGACATTGCAGGGCTTGTTCACATGCCCGGAAATGCAGAACAGCTTGGTGCCGGTATTGTTGGGCCGCCCGATACCGGCGAACCAGTCGGCGCCGCGGCGGATGATGGTCGGCGCCACCGCGATGCTTTCGACATTGTTGACGGTGGTGGGGCAGCCATAGAGCCCGACATTGGCGGGGAATGGCGGCTTCAGGCGCGGCTGGCCCTTCTTGCCTTCCAGCGATTCCAGCAGCGCGGTTTCCTCGCCGCAGATATAGGCCCCTGCCCCGTGATGGACATAAAGGTCGAAATCCCAGCCATGGATGTTGTTCTTGCCGATCAGCCGCGCGGCATAGGCTTCGTCGACGGCGCGCTGCAGCGCCTCGCGCTCGCGGATGAATTCGCCGCGCACATAGATGTAACAGGCATGCGCCCGCATCGCGAAGGACGCCACCAGGCACCCCTCGACCAGCGTGTGCGGGTCGTTGCGCATGATATCGCGGTCTTTGCAGGTGCCCGGCTCGGACTCGTCGGCATTGACCACCAGATAATGCGGCCGCTCCTTCACTTCCTTGGGCATGAAGGACCATTTCAGGCCGGTGGGGAAACCGGCACCGCCGCGGCCGCGCAGGCCCGACTTCTTCATGATATCGACGATAGTCTCGGGGCCCAGTTCCAGAATGGCCTTGGTATTGTCCCACTGGCCGCGCTTTTTGGCGCCTTCCAGGCCCGGGTCCTGGAAGCCGTAGAGATTGGTGAAGATACGGTCCTTGTCGGCGAGCATCGGATCAGGCTCCCGGCTTTTTGGGTTCGGGCGGCGGAGGCGGCGGCGGCGCCTGCACTTTGTATTTGCCGATCATCGAGCCGTCATAAAGCGAAGGATCGTTCAGGCTCAGCGCCCCGCCTTCCGGTTCGGAGGCGACGCGGCTGTTCTGCGGACCCGGCTTGAGGGCTTTGCCGGCGCGAAGGTCGGCGATCATCTGTTCGGTGATCGGCCCATCGATATCTTCATAGAAATCGCTGCCGATCTGCAGCATGGGCGCGTTCACGCAGGCGCCCAGGCACTCCACTTCCATCCAGGAGAATTTGCCGTCGGCCGACACGGTCTTTTCATGGGGATGGATATGCTTCTTGCACGCCGCCACCACGGCATCAGAGCCGCGCAGCCAGCAAGGCGTGGTGGTGCAGACCTGGACCAGATAGGTGCCCACCGGCTCCAGGTTGAACATGGTGTAGAAGGTCGCCACTTCCAGCACCCGGATGAAGGGCATGGACAGCATCTTGGCGATGCTTTCGACCATGGGATGGGAAACCCAGCCCTCCTGCTCCTGGCCCTTCCACAACAGCGAGATCACCGCACTGGCCTGGCGGCCCGGCGGATATTTGGCGATGGTGGCCTCAGCCCATTTTGCATTCTCCGCGCTGAAGGCGAAGCTTGCGGGCTGGATTTCCGGCGGGGCAAGACGGCGAAGCGACATGCTCTCTCTTACTTTGCGAAATCGACGCGGCTGATCAGCCCGTCCTTGAAGGTGTAAATCGCGATGATCTCGAATTGCTCGCCGCCGGGCGCGCGGATCACCAACTCGTGATCCACCACCGTGTTGCCGACAGCGATGCGGCTTTTCAGTTCGGCCTTGTTCTGCGGGAATTGGGCGAAGGCCTTGGCGTAGCGCGCCTTGATCGCGTCGCGGCTGGTCTCGGTGGGGGTACCGTTGAGCCCGGAAATCACGCAGTCGGACGCGAAGTAAGAGACATACTTCTCCAGGTCCTGGGCGTTGTAGGCGTCGAGCTGCTTCTGGGCCACGTCAACGTTGCTCACCGGTCCACCTCGCCAAACACGATATCCATCGAGCCCAGCACGGCGGACACGTCGGCCAGCATATGACCCTTGCACATGTAATCCATCGCCTGCAGATGCACGTAGGACGGCGCGCGGATCTTGCAGCGATAGGGCTTGTTGGAGCCATCGGCCACCAGATAGACGCCGAACTCGCCCTTGGGCGCTTCCACCGCGGCATAGGCCTCGCCGGCCGGGACATGGAAGCCCTCGGTATAGAGCTTGAAGTGATGGATCAGGGCTTCCATCGAAGCCTTCATCTCGCCGCGGCGCGGCGGCACAACCTTGTTGTCGGTCGAGACCACCGGACCCGCCGGCATCTTCTCGATGCACTGGCGCATGATCTTGGTGGCTTCGCGCATTTCTTCCATGCGCATCACATAGCGGTCGTAATTGTCGCCGTTCTTGCCGACCGG
>CBHTTW010000419.1:0-2731 GCA_966096025.1 uncultured Alphaproteobacteria bacterium
CGTAAGCGCCCTGGTCGTCCTCGAAGGTCACCAGCTTTTCGCTGTAGAGCGAATAAGGCGAAGTCCGGCCCACCACCGCGGCATTGCCCTTATAGAGCTTCAGCCTGACCGTGCCGGTGACGAACTCCTGGCTCTTGTCGATCAGGGCCTGCAGCATCTCGCGTTCCGGACTGAACCAGAAGCCGTTGTAAATCAGCGCTGCATAGCGGGGCATGATGTCGTCCTTCAGATGCGCCGCGCCCCGGTCCAGGGTGATGCTCTCGATGCCGCGATGGGCGGCCAGCAAAATGGTGCCGCCGGGTGTCTCATAGACGCCGCGCGACTTCATGCCGACAAAGCGGTTCTCCACCAGGTCCAGGCGGCCGATGCCGTTGGCCTTGCCCAGGGCATTGAGCCTGGTCAGCAGGCTGGCGGGCGACAGTTTCTCGCCATCGATGCTCACCGCATCGCCCTTTTCAAAACCGATCTCGACGTAGGTGGCTTTGTCGGGCGCATCCTCGGGTGCGATGGTGCGCATATAGACGATGCTTTCGGCTTCCTGGGAGGGATCCTCCAGCACCTTTCCTTCCGAAGAGGAGTGCAGCAGGTTGGCGTCCACCGAGAAAGGCGCCTCGCCGCGCTTGTCCTTGGCGATGGGAATCTGGTGCGCCTCGGCGAATTCCAGAAGCTTGGTGCGGCTGGTCAGGCTCCATTCCCGCCAGGGCGCGATCACCTTGATGTCGGGCTTGAGGGCGTAATAGCCCAGCTCAAAGCGCACCTGGTCATTGCCCTTGCCGGTGGCGCCGTGACACACCGCGTCGGCCCCGAGTTTTTCGGCGATCTCGATCTGCTTCTTGGCGATCAAGGGCCGGGCGATGGAAGTGCCCAGCAGATAAACGCCTTCATAGACCGCATTGGCGCGGAACATGGGGAAGACATAATCGCGGACGAATTCCTCGCGCACATCCTCGATGAAGATGTTGCCCGGCTTGATGCCCAGGACTTCCGCCTTCTTGCGCGCGGGCTCGATCTCCTCGCCCTGCCCCAGATCGGCGGTGAAGGTGATGACTTCGGCGCCATACTCGGTCTGCAGCCACTTCAGGATCACGGATGTGTCCAGCCCGCCGGAATAGGCGAGCACGACCTTTTTGATGTCTTTCTTGGACACTACGGACCCCATCGAAAATCGCCGGGACTATAGGGATTTGAGGCCCAAAATCCAGCCCGGCTAAAGCTTGCCTGCCAGCCAGAAAATCAGGGTCAAAACCAGGCTGACCAGGATGCAGGTGACGATGGGGAAGTAAAAGCCGCCATGCTCGCCCTGAATGGCGATATCGCCCGGCAGCCGTCCCAACCCCAGCCGCGTCAGGTAAGGCCACAGCAATCCCGCCGCCACCAGGACCAGGCCGATCAGGATCAGAAGACGATTCATGGCCGAACCCCAAGAGGCGTCAGAGCGAAGTGAACCAGCCGGTGATGGAATAACGCGCCGCGCCAGCAAAGGGCGAGACGAAACCCACCAGATGCTCCTGCGGCGCCGAGAAGATGTTCAACGCATTGAAGGCCGGCGGAAAGCCTTCGCTGATATGGCCGGGCCGGTCGGAAAAGAGCAGCGCCCCGCCCCAGTCCAGGCGCCATTGCGGCGTCAAGTTCAAAACATAGGCGGCGATGCGCTTCTGCGCATTGAGACCGTCGCCATCGTCATGCTGGCAAAGAAATTGGCCCGGGCGGTAGCGGGTGGCCTGGGCCGAGGCATAAGCGATATCCGGCGAGCCGGTCACGGCCTTCGCAAAATCCAGCATCGGCGCGCTGTTGAGAAAGGCGGTGACGGCGGACAGATAGTGCGACGGATCGGGATAAGGCTCACCCACATTCGACATGGGGCGCACGTCGTAGAGAAAATGGAATTTGTCCCGCGCCCGGCCATAGGCATCCGCCACCATCATCCCATATTGCTGCTGGGTCAGAAGATGCGCCGGCTGCAGACCTTCGCGGTCGCCGCCCCGGGCGAAAACCAGAAATTCGGTCTCCTGCTCCAGGCAGCGATGAATCCGGGCGGCGCTTTCTTCGGTCAGGATGCCCGGGATATGGGCCCGGCGGTCGCGCCGGAAGCGCTCGACAATGGCGGCCATGTCCAGCGCCGGGTTGAGAGCGGGCTGGCTCAATGCGGCATCCGCGCCAATTGCGAGGATTGCAACTCTTCCCGCGCCATCCGGGCGCTGGCGCGTTCCTTGACGCTTTCGCTCTTGAGCTGGCCGCAGGCCGCCATGATGTCGCGGCCGCGCGGGGTGCGCACCGGCGAGGCATAGCCGGCGCGGTTGACGATCTCGGCGAATTTCTCGATCTGGCTCCAGTCCGAACACTCATACGGCGCGCCGGGCCAGGGATTGAAGGGGATCAGGTTGATCTTGGCGGGAATGCCCGCCACCAGCTTCACCAGGGCGCGCGCATCGGCCAGGGAGTCGTTGACGCCCTTCAGCATCACATATTCGAAGGTGATGCGCCGCGCATTGGAAGCGCCGGGATAGGTGCGGCAGGCTTCGATCAGTTCGGCGATGGGATATTTCTTGTTGATCGGCACGATCTCGTCGCGGATATCATCGCGCACCGCATGCAGCGAAATCGCCAGGCTGGAGCCGATCTCGTTGCCGGCGCGCGGGATCATCGGCACCACGCCGGCGGTGGACAAGGTCACCCGGCGCTTGCTGAGCGCCAGCGCGTCGCCGTCCATCACCATGCCCAACGCCGCCTT
>CBHTTW010000420.1:0-2722 GCA_966096025.1 uncultured Alphaproteobacteria bacterium
GGAGGTGCGCTGCTCGTTTTGCGCGATGGTTACGCCGCCCACCGTGACGGCGCGCAGACGGGCCGCGGCCGGAACCTCCAGCATCACGCCGTCACCCTCGGCCTTGAGATCAATGGTCACGAGATCGCCCAGACGTGTCACATAGGCTGACAACAAACTATTGGTCAGCGCACCGGCCCGTGTGGGATGCCGCACTTTTGGTGCCGGTGCTGCATAGCCCGTCTCTATTATGCGCTGTGGCGCTTGCGAGAAAGGCGCGGCGGCGCGCAAGCCTTCGGGAAGGCGGGACGTGGGCTGGGCCAGCCACCAGGCTTTGCCCTCGCTCTCGACATAGCGAAAATTCAGCCGCTGCGGCGCGCTTTCGCTGAAGGCCGGCTGCAAGCCCGCCGCCACCGCAAAAGCTGCCGCCACAACCAGCGACAATACCGCCGAGAGCCCCTTGTATTTGGCCGGCGCCAGCAAGGGCAGCAACGGCACCAGCGCAAAGGCGGCGGTCAGCGTGAACAGCGGATGCAGGCGCAATCCCATGATGGGCTCGCTGCCCTGGTTGAGACCCAGCCAGATCACCAGGCCGGCCAGCGCCGCGACCAGCAAGGCCGGATTGCCGACATGCGCAAGCAGCAACGGCGCCGCCACCAGTGCGGGAAACAGGAAGTATGGCGTCAATCCGGGCGCCCAGATGGCGCAGACAATCGAAAGCCCCGCCAGCCACAGCCAGCAAGCGATCGCACCCGCGCGCCCCGCCACCAGCAGCGCAATGGCGAATACACCGAAAGCCAGTGACAGCCGCATCGCTGTTGGGTGCGCCAAGGAGGGATCGGCATGGCCGGATATCCATGCCGCCAGGCCATGCAGTACAAAGCCGATGCCGATACATCCCGACAGCAGCAGGAACGGCATCAAACCCGCCGCCAGGGGCGAGCGGTCATCCTTCCGCTCGCGCCGCCATCCCGCCAAGGCGATCATCACAAAGGCGACGATCGACAAAGGCAGCGCCCAGCCTTGCGGCAGGCGCGGCAACCAGCGACCCAGCACATCCAGATAAATCGCATTTTCGCTTTTCAAGCCGGCGGGGTCGATGCGGCTCAGCGCATCGGCCAGGCCCAACAGATTGTCGCCATGCTGCTGCAAGGTGCGCGGATCGATATTCTCGCGGCGGTCCAGCGGCGTGTGATACTGGGCGGCATTGCCGATGAAGGCGAAATTGTAGCCGGTGATGCCCGCCGCCAGGAACGGCGTCATGTCGGTGTCGTTGGGCATGTATTTGTAGATTTCGGCATAAAGCGAAGAGGCCGTGTAGTGCCGCACCGCGCCGGCATAAAGATCGATCAGCCTGGCATCGCCGGCGCCGGTCTGGAACAGATAGCTCGGCCCCTGATTGCCGCGCGCTTCCATATTGATCACCGCGCCGGTCCGGGCGCGGACGTCCGCATCGCGCAGATACGCCGCCGCCCCCAACAACCCGTTCTCCTCGCCATCGCTGAACAGGGCAATGATGGGACGGCCGGGCGGCAAGCCCCGCGCCTTCAAGGCGCGGATGGTTTCCAGGATGGTGGCGACGCCGGAGGCGTCATCGCCCGCGCCGGGTCCGGCGGCGACGGAGTCGCCATGCGCCATCAGCACAAGGTCCTTGCCCTGCCCGGGCGCCACGCTTGCGATGATGTTGTTGACCGTGCCGCAGGTGACGAAGCTCCAACGGCCTTCGGCATAACAGCTCATCCGGCTTTGGGTGCGGGCGGGGATGCCGAGATCGGCCAGCTCTTTGAGGATGCGCGCGCGCATCGCCTGATTTTCCGCCGAACCGGCGGGATGCGGACGCTGCTGCTCCAGAATCCGTCCCAGCACCGCATCGGCGCGGGCAGCGGAGAAAAGGGTGGCGGGGGCATCCAACCCCAAGGCCTCAGGCCGCGATTGGCCATAAGCACTCAGCAGCCAGATACCAGCGGCCAGCGCCGCAAAGGCCCAAATCCGTGCCAAATCTTTCCCCTTAAGGTCCCGGAAAATCAGAAAATACAGGCATATCTTGCATTTTCGAGGAATATCCCTATTGTGCGCTGCGATAAGAGTCGCACTGCCATCCGGGCATGCGGCCAAGGGCGCCACGTGTCGCGCCCCTTTTTAGGAGCGTGCTACGACCAGTGTGACGACCTCCGGCGCGGAAGCCGGATTAATCGAAGTTATTGAAACCTCTCAATCTTCGACCCCAGACGCCTCGGATAATCCTGTGGTGAAAACCGGCTTTGATGGCTTGGGCCTCGACGCTCAAATCCTCAAGGCGGTGGCCGACAGCGGCTACACCACGCCCACGCCCATCCAGGCGCAGGGTATTCCGGTCGTGCTGCAACGCCGGGACCTGATCGGCATCGCCCAGACCGGCACCGGCAAGACCGCCAGCTTCACCCTGCCCATGATCGAGATGCTGAGCCGCGGCCGCGCCAAGGCGCGTATGCCCCGCGCCCTGGTGCTGGAGCCAACCCGCGAACTGGCCGACCAGGTTTCAGAAAATTTCGACAAATACAGCAAATATTCCAAGCTCAGCCATGCGTTGCTGATCGGCGGCACGGCGATGGACGAGCAGATCAAGAAGCTGGACCGCGGCGTCGATGTGCTGATCGCCACCCCCGGCCGGTTGATGGACCATTTCAACCGCGGCCGCCTGCTCCTGAGCCAGGTCAATATCCTGGTGATCGACGAAGCCGACCGCATGCTGGACATGGGCTTC
>CBHTTW010000421.1:0-2693 GCA_966096025.1 uncultured Alphaproteobacteria bacterium
ACGGCGGGACCGGGCGGGAAAGATCAATCTGTCCTTGCGCATCCACCCCGACGATCTGGGGCGATTCGAGAACCGATTTCCAAAGAAATTTTCGGTAAAGCAGGGTATTAGCGTTGAGCGCTAATCCAATTTCTCAGCAGAACTAAAGCCCCCTGGCCTTGGCTTCCTGCCATAGCGATTCCATTTCCTCCAGACTGGCCGCGCCCATCCGTGCGCCCAGCGCCGCCTCGATATGGCGGAAGCGGCGGGTGAATTTGGCATTGGCGTCACGCAAGGCGGCCTCGGGATCGACCTTGAGATGCCGCGCCAGGTTGGCGACCACGAACAGCAGGTCGCCGATCTCCTCGGCGCGCGCCTCCTGGGTCGGCGCCTCCAGCACTTCGCGGGCTTCCTCGGCCAGCTTGTCCAGCACCAGCTCGGCATTGTTCCAGTCGAAACCGACGGTGGAGGCGCGGCGCTGAAGCTTTTCGGCCCGGGTCAAGGCGGGAAGGGCGCCGGCGACATCGTCCAGCAGCCCGGTCTGACCGGCGGCGGCGCGCTCGCTCTCCTTCAGCTTCTCCCAAAAATCCTTCTGGCTGGCAGCATCGTGCCGGGCCTGTTCGTCGCCAAAGACATGGGGATGGCGGCGGATCATCTTGGCGGTGACCGCCTCGACCACGGCGCCGAAATCGAACAGGCCTTCCTCCTCGGCCATGCGGGCGTGAAACACCACCTGGAACAGAAGATCGCCCAGTTCGCCGGGCAGGGACTTCATGTCCTTGTCGGCGATGGCGCTGGCCACCTCATAGGCTTCCTCGATGGTGTAAGGCGCGATGGTCTCGAAAGTCTGCACCTTGTCCCAGGGGCAGCCCTGGCGCAGGCGCTTCATCACTTCCAGCAGCACGGCGATATCGCGGGATGGAGCCAGTTCAGGATTCGTCATGACCCATTGGAGAGGCCAACCGGCAGGTCCGCAACCGCAAAATCAGCGCACGCGGTCTAAAGCAGCCGATAAGCGTCGGGCAGCAAGTCCTGGCTATCGTCCGCCGGCGTCAGGCTGATGGCTTTGAAGATAGGCGGTTCCACCGCCGGAGAAAAAAGGCGCGAAAACAGCGCGCGGCGGATGTCCTGCCAATACACATACAACAGCGTCACGCCAACGCCGCTGAAGAAGGCGGGAACGGAATAGACCAGCGCCAGGCAAAGAATCCATTTTTCCGTCGGCGTCATCGCAGCCCCCCAAGAGACTCACGAGGCCGGAGCGGGAGCCCGGCCTCACCCGCGATTCTAGGCGCGATCCTTTAAACAGGGGTGAGCCGATTGTTTCGAATTTTCATGATTAAGACTTTGCCAATGTCTTCCAGTGCATGACCGCCTGATCCACGAACGCGAAGATTTCCCGGTTCAATGCCATCTTGCCGGCGACGGCGGGATCCTTCATCGCATCGTCCCATACCGCGCGTCCCTTGACCTTGATGGTTGGGTCGGTTGCGGTAATTTTCTCAGCCATCGCGGACCAGCGATGCGCCAAGTCCTGTGACGCGGGCGAGGTAGGGTCGCCCGTCTTCATCAGGGCATAGGCTTCCGTGATGATGGCATCCCAATCCCGGGCAACCTGATCCTTGTCACCCAGTCTGGCTCTTATCGCCGCTTTATCGCTTTCGCTGATATGGCGATCGGCAAAGGGTTTGATCAGCGCATTCATCTCTTTGGCATTGCGGGGTGTTGTCATGACGGTCTCCTTGGTGAGGTCGGCGAGATCGTCGATGGAAAGAGCATGACCAGCCTCCAGCTTGGCCCGTGCGCCGCGCACCAGTGTCAAAGCGCGGGTAAGTTGCTCGCTGTCGCGGGTCAACACCTGTTCCTGCAGCGCCAGCACCGATGCCAGCGCGTCCGGTCCGGCAAGCAGTTCGCCGATCCGCACCAGGGACAGGCCCAGGCGCTTGAGGGCGAGTATCTGGTGCAGGCGGGCGATCTGATCGGAGCCGTAGGTGCGCCATTGCGCGGCCGTGGTACCGGCAGCGCTACGCAACGGTGTCAACAATCCGTGGCGCTCATAAACGCGCAGCGCCTTGATGGTGACACCAAAGCGGCGCGCGGTTTCGGCGGGGGTAAGAGGGCGGTCCATCTTGCTCATTCCATCGACCGTCCCATCCATAGGGCCGGTCCCAAGGGACGGGTCAAGCGGATGAGTTAAGGCCCGTCCTTGCGGTTGGCTTCGTCGGTCGCGGCGCGGCTTTTCTGGCGGATGATATCCATGTCGCGATTGGCGTTGCCGACATAGGCGTTGACGCAGGCGACATAGGCGTTGCCCAGCTTGTTGTAGTTGGCGACCAGGACATTGTAGCGCTGGATCTCGGTGGCGTTGGTGGTCACCGGCTGCTTGGGCAGGGGCGCGGGCTTCACGCAAGTCGATGCCGGGTAATCCTTGAGTGCGGGAAAATTGGTGCCGGCTTCAGCGGCCGGCGCAGGAGCGGCTTCCTGGGCCATGGCGGGCATTACCAGCAGCGCCGTGGCGGCGCTCAGAACAGTCAGAAGCATCTTCATGGAGCCTGCTTACCAGCAGAGGCCCATGCGGCAAACCCGGGAGGCCGGTTACCGGCCGGGGTTGCGGGCGGGCCTAGGGTTTCCGGGCCTCACACCAGTTTTTCGTATAAGTAATATTATGGGAAATTTGTAACACCTAAGGCCGGTGGCACGTTGCCGTTAAAGGC
>CBHTTW010000422.1:0-2690 GCA_966096025.1 uncultured Alphaproteobacteria bacterium
ATGAAAATCTTTCTCGACACCGCCGATGTGGCGGAAATCCGCGAATATGCCGCCAGCGGCCTGGTCGATGGCGTCACCACCAATCCCTCTCTCGCCGCCAAGACGGGGCGCGACTATGTCGAATCGCTGAAGGAAATTTGCGCCATCGTGCCGGGCGCGATCAGCGGCGAAGTGCTGGCCACCGACTATGACGGCATGATGAAGGAAGCGGCGGTCTTGACCAAGATCGCCAAGAACATCGCGGTGAAGGTGCCGCTGACCTGGGATGGGCTGAAAGCCTGCGCCGCGCTGTCCAAGAACGGCACCATGGTCAATGTCACCTTGTGCTTCTCGCCGGTGCAGGCCTGGATGGCGGCCAAGGCGGGCGCGACGTTCATCTCCCCCTTCATCGGCCGGGTCGATGACGCGGGCGAGGACGGCATGGGCCTGATCCGCGACATCCGCGCCGTCTATGACAATTACGGCTTCAAGACGGAAATCCTGGCGGCTTCGATCCGCAGCGTCAGCCATGTGCGCGAGTCGCTTCTGGCCGGCGCCGATGTCGGCACCATGCCGAGCGATATTTTCAAGAAGCTGATCAGCCATCCTTTGACCGACAAGGGTCTGGCCGCCTTCGTCGCCGATGCCAAGAAGGCGAATGTCACCATTAAGGGATAGCGCCGACGCGCTGCGCAAACACTGGCTGGCGGCGCTGGCGCATGAACGCCGCGCCTCGCCGCACACTTTGCGCGCCTATGGCGATGACGTGGCGCGGTTTCTGGGATTTCAGGCGGGGCATACCGGCGGCGCGCTGAATGAAAAGGCGCTGGCGAAACTCACACCAGCCGACATCCGCGCCTTTATCACCTTTCGCCGCAATGAAGGTCTGGGGCCGGGCGGGGTGCAGCGGGCGCTGGCGGCGGTGCGCAGTTTTTACAAATTCCTGGCCAAGGAAGAAATTCTGGAAAATGCCGCCGCCCGTTCCATCCGCACGCCGCGGGTGCGGCGCGGGCTGCCGCGTCCGCTTTCGCCCGAGGATGCACAGCGCGCCATCAGCGAAGCCGGCGAACATGACGTGGAATGGCTTGGTGCGCGCGATGCGGCCTTGCTGACACTTCTCTATGGCGCGGGCCTGCGCATTTCCGAAGCGCTGGGATTGAAGCGCGGCGATGTCCCCTTGGGCGAAACCCTCACCGTGATCGGCAAGGGCCGGAAAGAACGCAGCATTCCGGTTCTGCCTTTGGTGGCGGCGGCGCTGCGCGATTATGCCGGCAAAATTCCTTTTACCGGCGCGCCGTCATCGCCTTTGTTTTTGTCGCGGCGCGGCCGCGCCATGAGCCCGCGCGAGGCGCAAGGCCTGATGCAACGCTTGCGCGGGCGGCTGGGGCTGCCGGAAAAAGCCACGCCGCATGCCCTGCGCCATTCCTTCGCCACCCATATCCTGCAGGGCGGCGGCGATCTGCGCAGTGTGCAGGAGCTGCTCGGCCACGCCTCGCTTTCCACCACCCAGGTCTATACCGCCATGGATACCAGGCAGTTGCTGGAGACCTATTCCCGGGCCCATCCCAGGGGGCAAGTCCGCAAATGACGGCCCGCAAGGGATAGCGTTGCGCCAAATAAGGCCTCAGGTTAGGCTTTCCCCAAGAAAACCAGCAAAAATCAGATGGGGACACTATGACCAGGACGCTTTCTGTTGCCTTTGTCGCGTTGATGGCCGCGGCGCCCGCGTTGGCGCAGGAGCCCGATGGCTTGATCCTGCCCAAGGGCTTTCACGCCACTGTGGTGGCGGAAAATCTGGGCCCGATCCGGCACATGGCGCTGCGCGGCCATGACATCTATGTCTCGACCCGTCACGGCCAGAACCAGCCCTCGGTCGGCATTGTGGCGCTGCGTCTGGGGCCCGATCACAAGCCGATGCAGACCGACAAGATCCCCGGCCTGGATCAAGGCACCGGCATCGCCGTCTATAAGAACTTTCTCTACACCGCCACCGGCACCAGCGTGGTGCGCATTCCGCTGGACGATTATCTGGTCCCCAAATCGGCGCCCGAAACCATTGTCGAGGGCTTGACCGCCACCAATCATCCCATCGCCTTTGACGGCAAGGGCGGCCTTTATGTCGGCATCGATGGCGGCGGCGGCATCAACAATTGCCCCGATCCCAATGCGCCCAAGGGCGCCAAGCCGGTCGGCCTCAAGCCTTGTCCGCTGCTGGAAACGCGCGGCGGCATCTGGCGTTTTGACGACAGCAAGCCGGGACAGAAGCTGGCCGATGGCGAGCGTTTCGCCACCGGCGTGCGCAACTCCAGCGCCCTGGCCTGGCGCGATGGCGACAATCTCTACACCACCTGGCACGGCCGTGACGGCACGTCCAAAGGCTGGCCGGAACTGGTCAGCCAGGCCGATGACGACAATATTCCCGACGAGATGTTCCGCGTCACCAAGGGCAGCGACATGGGCTGGCCCTATACCTATTGGGATGCCAAGCGGAAGGTGCGCCTGACCGCGCCGGAATATGGCGGCGACGGCAAGACGCCGGTGACCGACAGCAAATATGCCAAGCCGGTGGCGGTGTTCTTCCCGCTGCGGCCCGCGACCCTGGACATGACCTTCTACAACGCCACCCAGTTCCCGGCGCGGTACCGCAATGGCGCCTTCCTGGCCATGCATGGCGGCAACGATCCCGAGCCGGTGGCGGGCGGCCGCAACGG
>CBHTTW010000423.1:0-2685 GCA_966096025.1 uncultured Alphaproteobacteria bacterium
GGCTCCGGCATCTGGTCGTAGACCTTGCGCAAGGCGGGCGCCATTTTGTTGGTCAGGGTGCCGGCGACGATCATCACGTCGCTTTGGCGCGGTGAGGCGCGCGGCGCAAAACCGAAACGCTCCAGGTCATAGCGCGGCATCGAAGCCTGCATCATTTCGACGGCGCAGCAGGCCAGGCCGAAGGTCATCCACATCAGCGAACCGGTGCGCGCCCAGGCGATCAAGGCATCGGAGCTGGTGAGCAGAAAGCCCTTATCGGCCATCTCGGCCTGCAGCGCCTTGAAATACGGATCATTGTCGGTGATGGAGGCGTTGCCGCCTTCCACACCCGAACGGCCAGCCTGCCCCGCAGGAATTATTCCCATTCCAGGGCGCCTTTCTTCCATTCATAGATGAAACCGACAGTCAGCACGCCCAGGAACACCATCATCGACCAGAAGGCGTAAGTTCCGGCATCGCCCATATTGGTGAGCGTGATCGCCCAGGGAAACAGGAAGGCCACTTCCAGGTCGAAGATGATGAACAGGATGGCGACCAGATAGAAGCGCACGTCGAATTTGGTGCGGGCATCGCCAAAGGCGGGGAAGCCGCATTCATAAGCCGATAATTTCTCAGGATCGGGTTTGGAGGGCGCGATGATCAGGGGCAGCACGATTAAAGCCCCACCCAGAACGGCAGCCAGCCCGATGAAAATCAGGATCGGCAGATATTCCAGCAGCAGCTCTTCCATACGCATACCCCGTGGTTCTTGCCCCAGCGCGAACGCGCCCCCAACGGGTCGAACCGGTGTTATTTCGCGGGTGCAGTATAGGCCGGCACCGCCCTCGCGCGTTCAGGGGTTTAAAGGAAGATTCGCCGCAGAAAAACAGGAAAATTCGCCGCTTTGCGCACAGCGAAAGAAGGCGGTGGAAACAGTCGCGTTGTTGCGAACTGTTCTCAAAAATGTGCCATTTCCGGGTGGAAAATGGCGGGAGCGACGGGGCTCGAACCCGCGACCTTCGGCGTGACAGGCCGACACTCTAACCAACTGAGCTACGCCCCCGCAGCGGGCCCTTTTGGGGACGCGCGAAGGGGGCCGATGTACGGGCGTCACCCTGCCCTGTCAAGCCGAGTTGGCGGGTTAACGCCTTTACGGTCCGCCATTTGGCGGAAGCCTGCCTTCCGGCGGCCCCCGGCGGTCGCGCGGTTCGCCTGGCTCGGGCGGAACCGTTTCGGGCTCTGTTCCAGTTTGGCGCGGCCTGGCGCCGGCGCGCTGCAATTCCTTGGCATCGATTTTGGCGTCGTGATTGGCATCCAGCTGATCGAACAGCGAATAGGGCGCGGCGGAAAATTCGGTGTAATCGATGCAACCGTCCTGATTCCAATCCACCACCGGCGTGGCGGTGGATTGATCGGCATCCACCCGCGCCTGGTTGATCTGGCCGGCCTGTTCGGCGTCCAGGCAACCGTTGCGCTTTATGTCATGGGCGGCGAATTCGGCCCGCAAGCCGCGGATCAGTTCATCGCGGGTGACCGTGCCGTCATGGTTTGTGTCGTATTTGAGCAGGAGCGCGGCATTGCCGCCGTGATAATTCTCATCGCGCGGCTTTTCCGTCGGCCGCATCCAGGGGGGCGGCTGTCGGCGCCCGCTACAGGCCGTGAGCAGGACAATGCCGAGCAAAACCAGAATTAACCGACGCACCAATCATTTCCTTTGTTTTCCGGCACATTAGCGGCAGTCGGAGGCCTTGGCGAATGACGGCAAAGTCAGGTGAAAAGAGCCTCATAAGCCGGCGCCCCAGCACGCCATTTGGGGCCAACCCCTGAAAAAGCCCATGGCGCCCTGGCGCCCATAGGAGTTAACTACGACCCGAGTTTTCTGGGGGGAAAACCCGGTTATCGGGTTATCACTTGCTCCATTATGCCCAATTCGGCGACCCGCTCAGGCAGAGTCCGGATCAAGCAACGCGGGCCACTTAGCCGCCTGTTGCCGCGGATCATCATTGCCGCGGCGGTGGGCTGGGTTCTGTTTTTCGCCTATTTCATCTATCGCGAAACGTCGAACGACGATCAGCGCGCCATCGCCGATTGCATCGAGGAACAGAATCGTAACGCCGTCGGCGCGAGCGGGCAGGAAGCTTCCCAGATCGCATTGCTATGCGCCCAAGGCAGGCTGGGAACCAACAGGTGATACCGGGACTGCTGGATTTCTTCGTCGCGCCATTGCGGCGCAAATCCCCCGGTATTTCCGTCGGTGTTTTCGCCTGACGCGCCCATGACGGCCGCGCACTACGCTGACGCTAGCGCGGCCTATGGGCCCCTCAAGACGCTGACGCGCGGGCGGGCTTGTCATTCATTTGCCCCGCTTTGCGGGCCGAATGAATGGTGGGCGGTGAAGGGATCGAACCTCCGACCCTATCGGTGTAAACGATATGCTCTACCAGCTGAGCTAACCGCCCGGACACGCCACCTTATCGGCGTATCAGTTTAACGAGTCCTTGAGCTGCTTGCCGGGACGGAAGCGCGGCTGCTTGGACGGCTTGATGGTGATTTCCTCGCCGGTCTGCGGATTGCGCCCCTTGCCGCCCGCGCGGGTCGCGACCACGAACACGCCGAAACCGGTCAGGCGCACTTCATCCCCGGCCTTCAAGGTGGCGGCGATAATATCGAACACCCCATCCACGGCCTTGGCCGCGTCGTTCTTGG
>CBHTTW010000424.1:0-2676 GCA_966096025.1 uncultured Alphaproteobacteria bacterium
ACGGTCTTGCCGGTGACGGTCATCACATCGCCATGCAGGAACCCGCCATCCAGCAGCGCCTTCATCACCAGCGGAATTCCGCCGGCTTCGAACAGATCCTTGGCGACATATTTGCCGCCCGGCTTGAGGTCGCCGATATAGGGCGTCCTGCGGAAAATCTCGCCGACATCGAACAGGTCGAATGCGATGCCTGCCTCATGCGCCATGGCCGGAAGATGTAGCGCGGCATTGGTCGAGCCGCCGGTGGCCGCCACCGTCATGGCGGCATTCTCGAACGCCTTGCGGGTGCAGATATCGCGCGGGCGAAGCTTCCTGGCCAGCAACTCCATCACCTGTTCGCCGGCCGCCGAGCACAGCGCATCACGTATCTCATAGGGCGCGGGCGCACCGCAGCTATAGGGCAGCGCCAGGCCGATGGCCTCGCCCACCATCGCCATGGTGTTGGCGGTGTACTGGCCGCCGCAGGAACCGGCCGACGGGCAGGCGACGCGTTCCAGCTCGTCCAAAGTCGCGTCGTCCATCTTGCCCACCGAATGCAGGCCGACCGCTTCGAACAGGTCCTGGACCACCACATCGCGGCCGCGGAATTTGCCGGGCAGGATGGAGCCGCCATAGATGAAGATTGACGGCACATTGAGGCGGATCATCGCCATCATCATGCCGGGCAAGCTCTTGTCGCAGCCGGCCATGGCGACCAGCGCGTCATAGGAATGGCCGCGTATGGTCAGTTCGACCGAATCCGCGATCACGTCGCGGCTGGCGAGCGACGACTTCATGCCGGCATGGCCCATGGCGATGCCATCGGTGACGGTGATGGTGCAGAATTCGCGCGGCGTGCCGCGGGCCGCGGCGACACCCTTTTTCACCGCCTGCGCCTGGCGCATCAGGGAAATGTTGCAGGGCGCGGCTTCGTTCCAGGCCGTGGCGACCCCGATCAGCGGCTGGTGAATCTGTTCTTCGGTCAGGCCCATCGCATAAAGGTAGGAACGATGCGGCGCGCGCTCCGGCCCCTCGGTGACATGGCGGGAAGGCAGCTTGGATTTGTCGAATTTGGACATGATGAAACCTGACGCGAAATGCCCGGTGTTTCTAATCGACAGGGGGCGCACAGGCAAAGAAAAAGCCTCTGCCGCATCGCGATAGCTGCCATTCCGCGCCTGACCAGCACCCCAGGCGGCACGAGGGCCGGATGGGCGCTTGCCAGATAAGACACTTTGCCTGAGCTTGTCCCCAATAGGGGGCGGAATGGGACGGACGCGCTTTTTGTCGCTGGACGTGTTTCGGGGCATGTCGCTCTGCGTGATGATCATCGTCAACACGCCGGGCGCGGGGGCCCACCCCTACCCCATCCTGGAGCATGCCGACTGGTTCGGCTTTACCCTCGCCGATCTTGTGTTTCCCTCCTTCCTGTTCGCGGTGGGCAATGCCATGGCGTTCGGCGCGAGCAGCAGCGAGGCCGAATTCTGGCGCAAGACCGTGCGGCGCACGGCGATCCTTTTCGCTTTGGGGGTGTTGACCTACTGGTTTCCCTTCTTCCGCCTGACCGATCATGGCTGGGTGTACCGGCCATTCTCCGAAACGCGCTTTCCCGGCGTGCTGCAACGTATCGCCATCTGCTATTTCATCGCCGCCGTCGCCGCGCGTTATCTGGGCGTGAAAGGCTTGCTGGCGCTGTCGGCGGCCTTGCTGCTGGGCTATTGGGCCATCCTGCTGGCGGGGGCGAAGGACATCGCCACGGCTTTCGGCAAGACCGAAAATATCGGCAATGCGGTGGATATGGCGGTGTTCGGCAAGGCCCACCTGTATCGCCGTGACGCGGGATTCGATCCCGAAGGCCTGCTGGGCAGCCTGCCCGCCACGGTGAATGTGATCCTGGGCTATCTGGCGGGGCTGACGATCCGGCGCGCGGGCGCCGACACCAAAACCGTCACACGCTTCCTGGCAGCCGGCGCGCTGTTCCTTGCGGCAGGCCTGTTGTGGAGCGTCTCATTTCCCATCGGCAAAAAATTATGGACGTCGAGCTTTGTGCTGCTGACCGTCGGCGTCGATCTGCTTGTCCTGGCGGGACTGATGGCATGGATCGACATCGGCAAGCACAAAATCGGCGTGCGCTTTTTTGAGATTTTCGGACGCAATCCCATCCTGCTTTATGTCGTCGCCATCCTGCTGAACATGGTGATGGGACTCATTATCGTGGATGGCCGCCCCGAACGCGTGGGAGGCGCCGGTTTGTGGAGCTGGTTCGGACGCCATGTCGCGCAAACCCTGGCGCCGGGGCCCTTGGGCTCCCTGCTGACCGCAATTCTGTACATGCTGCTGTGCTGGCTGGTTGGCTTGTGGCTGTGCCGGAGAAAACTTTTCGTGAAAATTTAGGTACTTAGAGCATACCTTCCGAGCGCCTTGGGCCTCGCCTGAGTATTTGAGAATTGTTCTAAACTAGCTTGACAGCCCCGCTCCATCAGTTATTAGAATAGTTCTAATATAGATGGAGAAAGCCATGGATACCAAGACGGATAAACCTGCCGGCAAATGCCCGGTGATGCACGGCGCAGCCCCTGCCCACGGCAATCGTGACTGGTGGCCGCATCAGCTGAATCTCAAAATCCTCCATCAGCCGTCGCCCGCATCCAACCCGATGGGCCAAAGCTTCAACTATGCCGAGGAATTCAAAAGCCT
>CBHTTW010000425.1:0-2674 GCA_966096025.1 uncultured Alphaproteobacteria bacterium
CACGCCGTCCAGATGATCCGCGCCTATCGCATGATCGGACATCTGGAAGCCGACCTGGATCCCTTAGGGCTAGCGCCGCGCACGCCGCAGCCGACCTTGGACCCCAAACAATATCAATTCGAAGGTCCGGTGCTGGACACGCCGGTCTATGTCGACGGCATTCTGGGCCTTACCACCGCCACGCCGCGCCAATTGCTGGAAAAGCTGCGCGGCATTTATTGCGGCCGTATCGGCTATGAGTTCATGCACATCAATGATGCTGAGCAGAAAGTCTGGCTGCAGCGCCGCATCGAGGGCGATACGGTCAATTTCACGCCCGAAGGCAAGAAGGCGATCCTCAACAAGCTGATCGAGGCGGAAGGGTTCGAGAAATTCGCTTCCAACCGTTTTGTCGGCACCAAGCGTTTCGGTCTGGACGGCGCCGAAGCGACCATTCCCGCGCTGGAACAGATCATCAAGCGCGGCGGACAGCTGGGTGTCAGCGAAATCGTGATGGGCATGGCCCATCGCGGCCGCTTGAACGTGCTGGTCAATGTGATGGGCAAGCCCTATCGCCAGCTGTTCCATGAATTCCAGGGCGGCAGCGCCAATCCCGACGATGTCGAGGGGTCTGGCGACGTCAAATATCATCTGGGCGCCTCGTCGGACCGCGAGTTCGACGGCCACAAGGTGCATCTTTCGCTGACCCCCAATCCCTCGCATCTGGAAATCGTCGATCCCGTGGTGCTGGGCAAGGCGCGCGCCAAGCAATGGCAGCTGCGCGACATCGACGCCCGCACTTCGGTCCTGCCGATCCTGATCCATGGCGACGCCGCCTTCGCTGGCCAGGGCGTGGTGGCGGAATGTTTCGCCATGTCGGGCATCAAGGGTTTCCGCACCGGCGGCACCGTCCATTTCGTCATCAACAACCAGATCGGCTTCACCACCGCGCCGATGTTCTCGCGCTCCTCGCCCTATTGCACCGACATCGCCTTGATGGTGCAGGCGCCGATCTTCCATGTGAATGGCGACGACCCCGAAGCGGTGGTGCATGCCACCCGCATCGCGGTGGAGTTCCGCCAGAAATTCAAGAAGGACGTGGTGCTCGACATGATCTGCTATCGCAGATTCGGGCACAATGAGAGCGACGAGCCCGCCTTCACCCAGCCGCAAATGTACCGGGTGATCAAGGATCATGCGTCGGCGCTGCAGCTTTATTCCACAAAGCTGGTCAAGGAAGGCACCTTGAGCCAGGCCGAGGCCGACGGCATGGCCGCCGATTTCATCAAGCGGCTGGACGAGGAATTCAACGCCTCCAAATCGCACCTGCCCAATCGCGCCGACTGGCTGGACGGCCGTTGGCAGGGACTGGAAGTGGCGCCCAAGAACAGCGACCGGCGCGGCGAGACCAGCGTCAGCGAGGACGAACTCAAGAAAGTGGGCAAGGCGCTGGTCACCGTGCCGCCCGGCTTCAACCTGCACAAGACCATCGTGCGGCAGTTGGAAGCCAAGGCCAAGATGTTCGAGAGTGGCGAAGGTTTCGACTGGGCCACTTGCGAGGCGCTGGCCTTCGGCACCCTGTTGAATGAAGGCTTCTATGTCCGCCTGTCGGGCCAGGATTCCCAGCGCGGCACCTTCAGCCAGCGCCATGCCGCCCTGGTCGATCAGCAAAGCGAGGAACGCTATTTCCCGCTGCAGCATGTCAACCAGAACCAGGGCTGTTTCGAGGTGATCGACTCGCTTCTGTCGGAAGAAGCGGTGCTGGGCTTTGAATATGGCTATTCCACCGCCGAGCCCAAGGCCTTGGTGCTGTGGGAAGCCCAGTTCGGCGACTTCGCCAACGGCGCGCAAGTGGTGATGGACCAGTTCATTGCTTCGGGCGAAATGAAATGGCTGCGCATGTCGGGCCTGACTTTGCTTCTGCCGCACGGCTATGAAGGCCAGGGCCCGGAACATTCCAGCGCCCGCCTGGAGCGCTATCTGCAGCTTTGCGCCCAGGACAATATGCAGGTCTGCGTCCCCACCACCCCGGCCAACTACTTCCACATCCTGCGCCGCCAGATGCACCGCAGCTTCAGGAAGCCGCTGATCGTGCTGACGCCCAAGTCGCTGCTGCGCCACAAAAAGTGCACCAGCTTCTTCACCGACATGATTCCCGGCACCTCGTTCCACCGCGTGTTGCGCGACCAGGCCGAAGTGGTGCCCGGCGCCACCACCATCCAGCTGGTGCCCGATCATCAGATCAAGCGCGTGGTTCTGTGCACCGGCAAGGTCTATTTCGACCTGATGGAAGAGCGCGAAAAGCGCGGCGAGAACCGCATCCAGATCCTGCGCATCGAACAGCTCTATCCCTTTCCGGAAAATGTGCTGGCCCAGGAACTCAACCGCTTCCCCAAGGCCGATCTGGTCTGGTGCCAGGAAGAGCCCAAGAACCAGGGCGCCTGGAGTTTCGTCAAATCCCGCATCGAGGATACGCTCACCAAGCTGGGCGGCCAGGGCAGCCCGCGCTATGTCGGACGCCCGGAATATGCCTCGACCGCGGCCGGCCTGATGAAGCAGCACAATGCCGAACTCGCCGCCTTCCTCAACCAAGCCCTTTCTCTTTGAGAGTCCGTCATGACCGTTGAAATCAAAGTCCCCGCGATGGGCGAGTCCGTCACCGAAGCCACCATCTCCAAATGGTTCAAGAAGGAAG
>CBHTTW010000426.1:0-2669 GCA_966096025.1 uncultured Alphaproteobacteria bacterium
AGATTTCCTTCGCCGGAACCGGACAGCGCCCCTGATCGCGACATTCCGTTACAATTTAGAAGGGCTCTAACTCTTCACCTGCCGTCCCACAAGGACGAGACTTGCCCTTGGCTTGCTGTCCGTCCGGCGCTCCACCTTACGGATTTAAGCCATGACGGCCGGACCGGTTGAGGTGCCCCCCACGTTAGGCCACAAGTCCGGCCGTCTCCTATCCCCGCGACAAAGCTTTACAAGCCGGGCCCTTGCCTAAGCCCATCCCTGCCCCATATTTGCGGCCAGGGGCCGGAAGCGGGTATCAGGGGCCTTCAGCAGCACGACCTAGCGAATTAACTGCGGCCCCGGCCGCCCCAATTGGCAAAGAGAAACCGATGAAGTCCTTGTTCCGTGGCGCCTTTCTTGGTGGCGTAAGCGCCAGAGCATTGTCCGTTGTGCTTGCCGCCAGCCTGGCTGCCTGCACCGCCAATCCTCAGGCCTTGAACCGCCCGGGCGACGTGCCCGCCGCCTTCACTGCTCCGGTCGACAAGGCGGCCCCGGTTTGGCCGCAGACCAGCTGGTGGGGCAAGTTCGGCTCCGACGAACTGGCGCCGCTGCAAGACACGGCGCAGAAAGAAAATCTCGACATCGCCCAGGCCGCGGCCCGTGTGCTGCAGGCCGAAGCCAATAACGGCATCGCGCTGTCGGCCCTGTTTCCCACGCTTGGCGCATCTTTCGATGCGGGACGCAGCGGCGGCAATTCCTCGATCCCGCGCGCGCGCAATTCCTTCAGCGCCGGCTTCACCGCCCAGTATCAGCAGGGCTTCTTCGGCACCGAATATCTGCAGCTGCGCGCCGCGCGCGAAGATCTGCGTGCCTCACGCTATGCCGCGGCCGTGATCGGCATTACCGCCTCGACCTCGGTGGCGGATACCTATTTCACCATTCTGTCGCTGCGCGAGCGCATCGCCATCGCCAACACCAACATCGCCGCCGCCAAGCGCATCCTGGCCATCACCCAGGCCAAGGTGAATAGCGGCGTGTCCTCCAACCTGGACCTGGCGGAGCAACAGGCGGTTCTGGCGGGACAGGAAGCCCAACTGCCCGGCCTGATACAGGCGGAAAAGCAGGCGCGCTATTCGCTTGCCATTCTTTTAGGCCGCTCTCCGGAAGGCTATGACGTCAGGGGTCAGAATCTGGAAGGCATCACGGCGCCCTCGATCCAGCCCGGCCTTCCGTCGGAGCTTCTGTTGCGCAATCCCGGCATCGCCCAGGCCGAAGCCTCGCTGTTTGCCGCCCATGCCGATGTCGATGCGGCGCGCACGCTCTATTTCCCCTCACTCAATCTCAGCGGCTCGGCGGGCTGGGGCCCGGTCGGGACGCTGTCCAACCTGTTCAATCCGGCCGGCTTTATCTGGAGCATCGGCGCGGGCGCGCTGCAGACCATCTTTGACGGCGGCCGCATCCATGCCCGGAACGACTTGGCGCAGGCCCAGCAGCAGGAACTGATCGCCGCCTATCGCAAGACGGTCTTTTCCGCTTTCTCGGATGTGGAAACCTCGCTGGACCTGATCAAGAGCACCACCGACCAACTGGCGCTGGTGGAATTGCAGACCCGGTCCTATGCCGAAGCCTTCCGCATTTCCGAGCTGCAATATCGCGAAGGCACCATCGATATCGTCTCCCTGCTTAACAACCAGCAGCAACTCTTCGCCGCCCAGCAATCGCTGGTGCAGGTCAAGCTGGCGCGGCTGGAAGCCAGCCTGTCGCTCTACAATGCGCTGGGCGGCGGCTGGGAGCAGAAGGCCGACGACGCGAACTACAAGAACCAGCTGGACTGGTGGCCGCTGTAATTCTCACCCCCTCCGATTTCAGCTTCCGCTCGGCTGCTCGGGCTCGCCCTCGTACGCGCCTCGCTCGCTGAAATCACCTCCCCCTCGCCTGCGCTACGCGCAGGAGGGGGAGGCGGACCTGTGCTTTCGTGTCAGCGCAGGTTGCCCGCAACGGGCTTGGCTTTATACGGCGCGTCGAGATAGGCGACTTCCTCCGCCGTCAGCTTGATCTCCGCCGCCGCCACCGCGTCTTCCAAATGGCTCATCTTGGACGCGCCGATGATCGGCGCGGTAATGCCCTTGGCCAGCAGCCAGGCGGTGGCGATCTGGGCGTTGTTCCGGCCGTGCTTGGTCGCCGTCTCTTCCACCCGCCGCAATGTCTCCAGGTCATTATCGTCGAACGGCATGTCCAGGATATTGTCGCTCTTGGCGCGGGTGGATTGCTTGTCCAAGGCATTGGCGTGGCTGCGGCCCAAAAAGCCGCGCGCCAGGGGACTCCAGGGGATCACGCCGACCCCGGCATCGCGGCAAAGCGGCAGCATGTCGCGCTCTTCTTCCCGGTACACCAGATTGTAAAAATTCTGCATGGAGACGAATTTGGTCATGCCCATCTTGCCGGCGGTGGCGAGATATTTGGCGAACTGCCAGGCATGCATGGACGAGGCGCCGATGTAACGCGCCTTGCCGGCTTTCACCACATCATGCAGCGCCTCGACCGTCTCCTCGACCGGGGTGTGATTGTCGAAACGGTGGATCTGGTAGAGATCGACATAGTCGGTGCCCAAGCGCCGCAGGGAATCGTCAATGGCGTGCAGGATATGCTTGCGCGAAAGCCCGCCATGGCGGCCATCGACGGGAAAGAAC
>CBHTTW010000427.1:0-2655 GCA_966096025.1 uncultured Alphaproteobacteria bacterium
GAATTGCCGAAAAATGCCGGCGACGAAGCCCTGGCCCGTTTCGACCGGTTGCGCAACGCCAAGGGATCGACCCCCACGGCGGTGATGCGCGCCGCCATGCAGAAGGCGATGCAGGAAGACGCCGCCGTGTTCCGCACCGGCGAATCCTTGCAGCAAGGCCTAACCCGCGTGCAACAGATTTACGCCCAGCGCGGCGATATCGGCATCCAGGACCGTTCGCTGATCTGGAACACCGATCTGGTCGAGACATTGGAGTTCGACAATCTGATTCAGCAGGCGGTGGTGACGGTGGCGGGCGCGGTCAACCGCCAGGAAAGCCGCGGCGCCCATGCCCGCGAGGATTTTGCCCAGCGCGACGACGAAAATTGGATGAAGCACACCTTGGCGTGGCTGGATACGGGTAGCGGCGAGGTCAAGATCGACTACCGCCCGGTTCATACTTACACCTTGAGCAACGACGTCGAATATATCGCGCCCAAGGCGCGGACATATTGAATGGTCGCTCCAGCTCTCGCTGACGCTCCTTAAGTGTCGCTAACGCCGCTCTTCGCCGCGCCTTTCGCCGTTCAGCTGCATGTCTTCACCGTGGCGCCCGCTTTCTTCCTGGGCACCTGGCTGATCTTTTTCAGCGCCAAGGGCGCGCGGCGTCATCGCGCCGTCGGTTATGTCTATCTGAGTTTGATGACCGTCACCGCCATCGCCGCTTTGTTCATCCACCAGATACCCGCCATCGATATCGTCTATGGCTTCGGCCCCATCCATCTTTTTTCGCTTGGCACCCTTTCTGGCGTGGCGGGCGCCCTGCGCGGCGCCAAGACCCACAATATCAAAATGCACCGGGGCTCGATGCTTGGTGTCTATATCGGCGGCATCCTGATCGCCGGCACCTTCGCCTTCCTGCCCGGCCGGATCATGCATACCCTTGTATTTGGCGCTTGAAAGCCGGTTGAACCTTACGGGTTCCCACCGCGTTATAGGGACGGTAGACTGCCCTTTCCGAGGCCCCCAAATGATCTTCCGTTTCGCGGTTATCGCACTTCTGGTACTCGGCACGGCCATGCCTGGCGCCGCGCAACCGGCAAGGCGGGCCCCTTCCACCTCGGTCACGCCGGCCCCCGACGATCGCGCCCGCCAATGGCTGGTGCTGGTGGACGACAAGAATTTTCCCCAGAGCTGGAAGGACGCCGGCAAGGCTTTTCAAACCCGCCAGAGCGCCGATGCCTGGGCCAACGACGCCAGCACCAAGCGCGTGCCGCTGGGCGCGGTGGCCAGCCGCGATCTCAAATCCATCGATGTCAGCCGCGGCAATGTCGCCGTGATTCGCTACGACACGTCTTTCGCCAAGAAGACCGGCGCGGTGGAGACGGTGACCCTCAGCTTTGAGAATAACGGCTGGGCGGTCACCAACTATTCGGTCGAGTGAATCGGCCCAAAAGCCGCCTTATTCCGTTCAGACACTATTCAGGCAGGAAAAATCAGTCTGGGTGTCATCGATTTTTTTCACGCAGGAGAGACCCATGATCCTCAGAAAATCCTTGCTGGCTTTTTGCGCCGTCACGACGCTGATCTCCACCAGCGCCTGGGCGCAGCCCGCATGGGTGCCGCCCGGCAACGATCCCAACGGCTATTACAGCAACGCCGATCGCAACGGCTATTACGACCGCGACGGCCGCTATCGCCGCATGCGCGATCGCGGCTGGCGCCAGGAACGCGATTATGGCCCGCCGCCGCCGCCCCAGGCGATGTATTACGAGCAGGGCCGTTACGAAGAAAGCTGCCGCAGCGGCAATGCCACGGCGGGCACCATCTTCGGCGCACTGGCGGGCGGGCTGATCGGCGGCGCCGCCTCCAGAGGCAATGGCGGCGCGGTGGTCGGCGGCGTGGTGCTGGGAGGACTGCTGGGCAATGTCATCGGACGCGACATCGATTGCGAAGACCAGCCCGTGGCCTATCGCACCTATGCCAACGGCCTGAACGGCGATATCGGCCGCCCCTATGAATGGCACAATCGCGGCAATCGCGGCACCTTCACCAGCACCCGCGAATTCCGCCGCGGCGGCCAGGTTTGCCGCGAATTCACCGAAACCAGCTGGCGCGGCCGCCGGGACTTTACCCGCACCGGCATCGCCTGCCGCGACATCGGAAACGGTCACTGGCGGTTTGACGGGTAAATCTCAGGACACGGCCCCGGTGGCGCAAACCGGGGCCGTGTGCTTTACTGCCACCTACACTTGTTTGTGAGACGGGTATGAAGATTGCCGTCGTCGCGGTCTTGATGGCGCTGGGCTTTGGTTGCACAGCCAATCCCGCGCTTGCGGACGCTTGCAGCGGCCGGGATCACACCGGTGGCACCATCGCGGGCGGCGTGCTGGGAGGCGTGTTGGGCGGCATGCTCAGCCACGGCAAGGTGACCGGCATTGCCGGCGGCGCCTTGCTGGGCGGGTTGGCCGGCAATGCCATCGCGCGCGACATGGATTGCGAGGACCAGCCCTATGCGGCGCGCGCCTATGACCGGAGTTTTAACGGCAAGGTCGGCCGCCGCTATGGTTGGAGCCGCGGCCCCAATCGCGGTTACGTCATGATCGAGCGGGAATATTACCGGGGTCCGCGCCTGTGCCGCGATTTCACCCAGGTGGTCTATCGCCGGGGCCGGGA
>CBHTTW010000428.1:0-2643 GCA_966096025.1 uncultured Alphaproteobacteria bacterium
ACATGGCATTGCTTTTCACCAACACCGGCGGCGCGACTTCGGTATAGCCAAACTTTTCCGTGTGCGTATCCAGCATGAAGGCGGCAATCGCCCGCTCCAATTTCGCCAGATCGCCTTTCAAATAAACAAAGCGTGCGCCCGAAACCTTGGCGGCGCGTTCGAAATCCATCTGGCCCAGCGCCTCGCCGATCTCGAAATGCTGCTTTGGGCTGTTGATGCCGGGCGGCGTGCCAAAGGCCCGCGCCGTTACCGGCACATTGCCGCTTTCATCGGCGCCATCGGGCACATCTTCGGCCGGAAGATTTGGAATAACTGACAATGCGTCACGTAAATGTTTTTCAAGGTCGCGTTGCTCGCTCTCGCCTTGCTGGATGCTGTCTTTCAGTCCCGCTACCTCGGCCATCAAGGCGGCGGCGCCCGCCTCGTCCTTTTTGGCCTTGGCCTGGCCGATCAGTTTGGAGGCATCGTTGCGCCGGGCCTGGGCGGTCTGAAGCCGCACCAACAGCTCGCGCAAGTCCTTGTCCTTTTTCAGCAAATCATCGGCAAGGACCTGGGCATCCGCCATGCCACGCCGCCGCAATCCGAGCACAAAGCTGTCCGAATTGTCACGAATAGCCTTGATGTCATGCATGGGAATCTCCTGGCCGAGCGGTCATGCCATGGCCTGCGGCCCCCGGTCAAAACCGCCTTTTCCGCCGTTCCCGGATTAACAAAAACCTAACCACCCCGGCGCAATTTCGCGAAGGCGCGAAACCACACCGCAACCCCCTGGGGGTAACATTACAGCCGTATTCTCCAGGGGATGCCCGGGTGGCCCGGCCTTTTCCATCGACCATTGCTGCCCTGCTGCGCGGCCCGTTGGACGCGCTGGATGGCCGGCTGACCCGGCTGGGCCGATTCGGGTCCACCGCCGTGATCACCGCCCTGACGGTGTCGGCCGTGGTCTCGCTGCATTTCCTGGTGCGGGTGCTTGAAGGCCTGCCCATCCAGCCCATCTCCATCGTCAATCTCTCGGTCGAGATCGCCATCGTCACCGCGCCGATCATTTTTTACGCCCGCGACGTGATCGAGAAGCTGCGATATTCGCGCGCCAATCTGGACGAGATGTCCCGCCACCTCACCATCTCGGTGGAACAGGCCCAGGCCGCCAACCGCGCCAAATCCGCCTTCCTGGCCAATATGAGCCACGAACTGCGCACCCCGCTGAACGCCATCATGGGCTTTTCCGAAGTGATGAAGGAACAGCATCTGGGTCCGTTGGATAACCAGCGTTATCTCGGTTATGCCGGCGACATCCATGCCAGCGGCAAATATCTGCTCGGCATCATCAACGACATTCTCGACCTCTCCAAGATCGAAGCCGGCAAGATGACGGTGGAGAATGCCGAGGAATTCCCGCTGCGCCAGGCGCTGGAAGGCTCGCTCGCCATCTGCATTCCGCTGGGCGAGAAATTCGGCGTTCAGATCGAAACCCGCTTGCCGCCCGAAACGGTGCGGCTGACGGCGGTGGAGCGCATGATCCGCCAGATCATGATCAATCTGGTGGGCAATGCCATCAAGTTCACCCCGGCGGGCGGCAGCGTGCAGATCAGCGGCTGCGCCACCCCGTCCGGCGGCTATGACCTGACGGTTCAGGATTCCGGCATCGGCATGAGCGAACAGGAAATCGCCAAGGCGCTGACGCCGTTCGGTCAGGTCGAAAACAAGCTGACCGCCACCCATACCGGCACCGGCCTGGGCCTGCCGCTGGCCAAGGCGATGCTGGAGCTGCATGACGGCGAAATGGAAATCAGCAGCATTCCGGGATGCGGCACCAGGATCGTGCTGCACTTCCCCGCCGACCGCGTCTGCGGCGGCCGGCAGGTTGCCGCGGCTTAGAGCAAGCTAGGGCGTTTCCACGATCGGTGTATTGCGCGGTTGCGGCGCGGAGTCGGTGACGGCGAACTCACCGGCGCGCGGTTCCGCGATTTCGGCGGCTGCGGTTTCCGCGGGCGCGGCTTCCACAGCCGGAGCGACGGCGTCGATCGAACTGTTGACCTCCGATTCCACGCTGGCCATGCTGTTTGCCAGGTCGTTGACCGGATTGTTCTTCTTCAGATCCTCGATTTCCTTGCGCAGCTCCGCCAGCTCGCTTTCACGCGCCATCTCGTCAAAGCTTCTGCGGAATTCCGACGCCATGGCGCGGGCCTTGCCGGCCCATTTGCCCGCCATGTTCATCAGGCGCGGCAAATCCTTGGGGCCGACCACGACCAGCGCGACCACCAGCATGATGCTTAAATGCTGCCAACTGAAAAAGTCGAACATGCCGTCGGTTAGACCGTGGTCTTGTCCTTGTTGGTATCCTCGGCGTTGATCACCTTGGGATCGTCCTTCTCGGACAGGCCCTTTTTGAAGCTGTTGATGCCCTTGCCGAAGTCACCCATCAGGTCGCTGACCTTGCCCCGGCCGCCGAAAAGCACCAGCGCAACCGCCGCCAATATCAGGATATGCCAGATGCCGAACGTACCCATGAGACTCTCCTAGACCCTTGAAATCCAATTTGTTTTGCGCCGCCACCCCTAATGTGGCCATGCTGTTGCACCCTTTAAACCCCCTTTGGGGGCCAGGGCGCAAGGGTGGGCGGAAAAAGGGGTTATTTCGGGG
>CBHTTW010000429.1:0-2624 GCA_966096025.1 uncultured Alphaproteobacteria bacterium
TACCGCCTTGGCACCCGCCGCAGCCGGGTGAGGATTTCATATTCGTTGGTGCCGGCGCTGTGGGCCACTTCGCCCAGCGAAATCGTATCGCCCAACAGTTCGGCCTCGGCGCCGATATGCGGCGGTTCGGCCAGGGCGGTGACGTCCAGGGTGATCAGGTCCATCGAAACCCGCCCGGCGATGGGCACGCGCATGCCGGCGATGGCCGCGGCACCCTTGTTGGACAAGGTGCGCGGCAACCCGTCGGCATATCCGAGCGCCACGGTGGCGATCATGCTGGGCCTTTTTGCGCGGAACGTGGCTGCGTAGCCAACGCTTTCGCCCAAGTCAATTCGCCGGACCTGCAGCACCTTGGCGGTCAAGACGGCGGCGGTCTGCATCAGGCTGACACCCGTATCGGCCTCATCCGGCTTTTGGCCTTCCGGCTTTTGCGGATTGGCGCCGTACAGCGCCACCCCGGGCCGCACCAGATCGAAATGATAATCGACGCCCAGCATGGCGCCATGGCTGGCGGCCAGGCTGGCCGGGGCGGTGGGCAGCATCGCCAGCGCCTGGCGGAAGCGCGACAGCTGCGTTGCGTTCATTTTGTTTTCCGGCTCGTCGGCGCAAGCCAGATGGCTCATCACCAGAACCGGATTGAGACCGGCAAGACGCTTGGCCTGCTCCCCCGCCAAGGTCGCCAGTTCCTCGCCCGTCAGTCCCAGACGGTTCATTCCGGTATCGACATGCAGCACCGCGTCCAGCGGTGCGCGGCCCACCCGCGCCGCCGCCGACCAGGCGGCGATCTGCGCCAGGCTGTTGAGCACCGGCGTCAGGGAAAAACGCAGCAGCGCGGGAATGGAATCCGGATCGGCGCCGTCCATCACAAAGATGCGCGCTTGCGGCACGCATCTGCGCAGCGCCACGCCTTCTTCCAATCGCGCGACAAAAAAACTGTCGCAGCCCGCCGAGGTCAGCGCCGGCGCCACCCGCGCCGCGCCCAGGCCATAAGCATCGGCCTTGACCACCGCCGCCACGGCGGCGGGGCCGGTCATGCGCCGGTAGGTGCGGTAATTGGCGGTGATGGCGCCAAGGCGCACCGTCAGGCACGCAGCCTCGAAATCCGCCTGTAGCTCTTGTCCCGCAGCCGCGCTCATCACCGCCCCTTATAACCAAAGCGGAAGCCAAAGGCGCGCATCAGCGGTCGCCCGTGGCGGCGCGCATGGCCGGGGTGACATGCAGGCACGGGGTGTTCTGCAGGATCGGACAGCCCCCTTGGCCGGGGGTGATGCCGGCCTGCACATCGCTGCGGATCCGGTCGGAGCCGGTATTGAGGCTGAACTCGGTGGGCGGCGCTTCCGGCAGGCGGGGCAGCTGGGCGCGCGGGATCATCACCAGCGATCCATTGGGCAGCTTGACGGCGCGCCAGGGATAAAGGCCGCAGCGCGCGCGCTCGACCGAGGTGAGATGCTCCCAGCTGCCGGCGCTGCAGGCGAGCTCGCGCCCCACCGCGCCCAAAATATCGGTGGGCGATCCTTCGCCCTGCTTGTTGTGTTGATCCGGCGGGATGACCGGCGGCGGCTTGATATATTCCTCCGGCGCGGTGCGCAGTTGCGGCGGCGCATTGAAAATAGGCACCGGGATGGTGCGGGTCGCGTCCCGCTGATTGTTGCCGGACTGGGGCAAGGTGAGGATGGTTTCGACAATGGTGCGGCTGCGCATGTCGAAGGGATGGATGCCCAGCACGAAAAAGAACACGAACAGGACATGCAGCAGCACCACCAGGGCCGTGGAGGTGCTGCGCGACAGGGTCTGGCGGCGCTGCTCCTCAGCACCCGGCGGGGTGGTGCCGGGGCGCAAAAATGGGTGCGTCAGGACAATTCCGTTGGCCAAAAGTCTTAATCCGTCAAACGCTTCCCCGCATTCCCACCATATAGAAGCCGGATAAGGGACAAAACAGGGCCAAGGATACGGGAATGGCGGAAAACCGGCAAAAATGCTAACGCCCCCATCATGCGGACCTATCTGATCAACCTGGGGCGGCGTCCGGACCGGCTGGCCGCCATGATCCGGCAAACGGTTCCGCTGGGATTAAGCCTGGAACGAATCGAAGCGCTGGACGCCCAAAGCGCGGAACCGGAGACGGTGAACCGCTGGTTCGCCCCGTCGGGGCCGCTGGGCGAAATCCCGATGGGCGACAAGGCCTGCCTGGTATCGCATCGCCTAGCCTGGGAGATGTTCGTCGCCGGCGGCGAAAGCCATGCGGTTTTCCTGGAAGACGATGTTCGCCTCAGTGCCAGCGCCGGCGCGCTGCTGGCCGGCAATGGCTGGATTCCGTCGGATGCGGCGGTGGTGAAACTGGAACATTACGGCCCGCCCGGCCAGCGCGTGCTGCTCGACCGCATGCGCGCGGTGGGTGAGGATTTCCACATGGGCCGCATGCTGTCGCGCCACACCGGCGCCGCCGCCTATATCCTGTCGCGCCGGGCGGCGGAGCTGCTCTTGCGCCAGGCCCGCTTCGACCTGCCGGTCGATCATCTGCTGTTCAATCCCAACAATTCAAAATTGTTCGCGCAATTGGCGCCCTGGCAACTGCTTCCGGCGATCGCGCGGCAGGAGGAATTTGTCGGGGAAAAATCCGACAT
>CBHTTW010000430.1:0-2618 GCA_966096025.1 uncultured Alphaproteobacteria bacterium
AAAGACGCGGTCGGAGCCAAGGGATTTTCCGTCGATCCGGGCGAGATCGCGCCCTATCTGGAAGAATGGCGCGGCAAGTATCACGGCCAGTCGCAGCTGTTGCTCAAGCCCGCCAGCACGGCGGAAGTCTCGGCCATCCTGGCCATCTGCCAGGAGACCGGCACAGCCATTGTCACCCAGGGCGGCAATACCGGTCTGGTGGGCGGACAGATCCCGTTCCACAACGAAGTGCTGCTCTCCACCAAGCGCCTGAACAAGCTTCGCGGATTGGACCAGGGCGGCATGACCGTGACGGTGGAGGCCGGTGTCACCCTGGCCGAGGTGCAGCACGCCGCCGAAGAGCAGCAGTTGCTGTTTCCCTTGAGCCTGGCGTCGGAAGGCAGTTGCACCATCGGCGGCAATATCGCCACCAATGCCGGCGGTACCCATGTGCTGCGCTATGGCATGACCCGCGCCTTGGTGCTGGGGCTGGAAGTGGTGCTGGCCGGCGGCACGGTGCTCCCCATGCTGCGCGCCCTGCACAAGGACAATACCGGCTACGACCTCAAACAGATGTTCATCGGCAGCGAAGGGACCTTGGGGGTGATCACCGCCGCCTGCCTGCGCCTGTTTCCCAGGCCGGAAGTTTCGGTGACGGCGCTGGCGGCGGTGCCATCGCCCGCGGCCGCAGTCACATTGCTCGGCGCGATGCAGGCCCATACCGGCGGCATGCTGTCGGCCTTTGAACTGATGCCGCGCATCGCGCTGGATTTCGTCACCCGGCATATCGACGGTGCCCGCGATCCCTTCACCGCCACCTCGCCTTGGTATGTGCTGATGGAAGCCACCGGCGGCGCCCATGCCGATCTCACCGCCAGTTTCGAGGACGGCCTGGCCGATGCCATCACCGGCGGACTGGTATCGGACGCCGTGGCGGCGTCCAGCGCCGCCCAGGCCGCGGCGCGGTGGAAGCTGCGGGAAAGCATTTCCGAGGCGCAAAAACACGAAGGGTCGTCGATCAAGCACGATATTTCGGTGCCTGTGGCCGCCATTCCCGATTTCCTGGCCAAGGCGGTGCCGGCGGTGCTGGCAAAGGTAGCCGGCGCGCGGCCGGTCAGCTTCGGCCATCTGGGCGACGGAAATCTGCATTTCAATTTCAATTCGCCGGGGGCGGGCAATGATCCCGCCTTCCTGGCGCAATGGGAAGAGGTGCAGCAGACGGTGCATGACATTGTGAAGGAATTCGATGGCTCGATCAGCGCCGAGCATGGCATCGGGGTGATGAAGCGGGCGCAACTGCCGCGCTATAAATCCCATGAAGAGCTGGACGCCATGCGCGCCCTCAAACAGGCCTACGATCCCAAGAACATTCTCAATCCCGGCAAGCTGATCCCGCCGGTGTTGCGGCTTTAGCCGCCGGCCTAGAGCGTGGCGGCATTCACTTTGGAAATATCGCCCATCCAAAGACCGATGGCCTGGCCCTCATAACGGCGGGCTTCGTCGCGCTTGCCCAGGCCGTCATTGGCTTTGGCCAGGATCAGCAAGGCCAGAGGATCGTAAGGCCAGGCGATCAGGCTTTTCTGGGCCGCCTCGGCGGCCTTGGCGTATTGGCGATCCGCCAGCCACGCAGCAGCAGCGCTGCGGCGCACCGGATACCACCAGGGTGGCGGATCCCAGGCATGGGGTGAATAGCCATCCTGTTCCGTCACCGCTTGCTCGAAGGCTTGTGCGGCGTCGGCGAAACGATGTTGCAGCATGGCCAGGCGCCCGGTCAGCACGGCGCGGGCAATCTTGAAGGTGCGGCCATCGCCGCTGATCTTTTCTATTTCTGCAGCTACAGATTTGGCATCGCCCAAAGCGGCAAAGGCCTCGCCGCGGGCATAGTGATAGAAGAATTGCGTCTCCGGACTGTCGGCAGCAGGTTCTGGCAGAGACAGCATGCGCTTGGGATCGTAACGCGCGTAAATCGTGAACCGCCGGCCTTCATCGTCGCTGATGCCGTCCTTGGCAAAATCCTTTTCCGGAAAGGCGCGATGGAGATGATCGGCGAATTTCAGCGCCAGCGCCCGGTCGCCGGACATCAAGGTGCCGGCCATGCCGAAACTCAGATTGTGCTGATAATAGAAAGCGCCCGACAGGCCGCCGCTGGTTTTGGTCTCCTCCAGATGATCGGAATCGGTGCGCATCGCCGAGGCATTGACGATGGCGGCATCCTCATAGCGGCCGACATGGTAGAAAGTATGCGCCGCCATGTGGATCAGGTGACTGGCATTGGGCGCCAGGCGTCCGAGCTTTTCCGCATAGGGCAAAGCCAATTGCGGGCGTCCGGCGACTTCCGTCGCATGAATGTAATAATGGATGGCCCCGGTATTGTCGGGCGCCTTGGCCAGCACCGGTTCGATCAGCGCCACCGCCTGGTTGGCCAGCGCATCGGCTTCCGCTGACGGTGCCTTGACCCGCCGCCGCTCCGTCAGAACCACTTCGGCGGCCAGCAATTGCAGGTCGGTTGTGGGGCGAATTTTATTGGCCTTCAACAGATCGGCGGCGAAATCATGCTCCGCGGCGGGGTCCTGGGCCCGGGAATAGCGGCGCACCAGGGCGGCCGTGAGCAGCTTTTCCTGTGGAGTCCGGGCCTGGGC
>CBHTTW010000431.1:0-2613 GCA_966096025.1 uncultured Alphaproteobacteria bacterium
ACATCGTCTTCTTCGACTTCGATAAGTCGGACCTCACCGCTGAAGCGCAGAGCACGGTTACCGAGGCTGTCGCCGCGGCCAAGACGCTGGGCTCGGTCCGCATCATGGTCACCGGCCACACCGACACCGTCGGTTCGGACCGCTACAACCAGGCGCTTTCCATCCGCCGCGCCAACACCGTGAAGGACGAAATGGTCCGTCAGGGTCTGGGTACGGATGCCATCGCGATCGAAGGCAAGAGCTTCCACGATCCGCTGGTGCCCACCGGTCCTGGTGTGCGCGAACCCAAGAACCGCCGTGCCGTTATCGATCTGGGCGGCTGATCAGCCCGAGACGGAATGAGAAAAGGCCGGTCGTAAGACCGGCCTTTTTCTTTGGTAGCAGTTCCAGAAATCTCGAGCCGCGCATTCCGCGCGGCGACCATCCGCTAGTGCTAAGACCCGTCTCCCCCTTCGCGTGCGCAAGCACGCCCAAAGGGGGAGGTGGCCGAGACGGGCGCAGCCGCGTAGCGGCTGCGTGATAGTCGAGGCCGGAGGGGGATCAAAAATAAAACAGTTACCGCGGAACTGCGGCGGCAGCCGATGTGGAAGCGACGCTCTGCCCATCGCTGGGCAAATCAGGCCGTGCTGTCGGCATGATATCCGGGCCGGCCTGCACGCCCTGCAGCGCCACCGCCACCTTGATCTCGCAGCTGTCCACCGGTGAAGTCTCATTCACCGGCACGCCGGAGACGAAATCCTCCAGGATCGGCTTGTCGGGCGCCAGGGCGGCGGCAAACACCAGTTCGGCCGTGCGGCAGAAATTGTCATGGGCGCCGGGTTTGGTGCGGCGTATTTCGGCCCGCGCGATGGTGCGGGTTTTGAACGAATCGTAGGCGGCATTGCCGCGGGCATTGCCGTTAATGCGCTTGAACATGTTGAGCATGGTGGCGTCGGAGCGGCGCAGCTCCCTGTTGAAGGTGGTTTGAAACCGGTTGTACAGGGAAACGCTCTTGGGGCCGCAGGCCAGTGCCGCGTCGGTCAATTCCTGATGCACCGCCGCGACCTGGATGGCGTGAATTTCGGCCGCGCTGGCGCAAGCCGATGACACGGCCCGGGCCTCAGCGGCCGACATGGCAACCAGACTGCAGGCCGCCATAAGGGCGCACAATTTCATAGCCTTCATCGAAACCCTCTTCGATTGTCCCAGCATAGCGGCCTTAACCTAACCGGACCCCGCTCGCCCGCCAAGTCTTTGGAAAGGAGGAACTTTCCCAATTGCTCTTTGCCTTTATGAAACGGGAATGGCTTTTGCACGTTTTGAATGACATGCGCCTGTTTGGGACCCTCGCTTTTGCATTTGCGGTAGCGGCCGCCGGCGCGGCCTCGGCATCGCCCTATCGCCTCCCCGACGGCAGCACGCCCTGGCCCACCGACCACCAAAGGGCGCTGCGCGTCGCCGAAACCGAGCCCCAGCCTTATGCCATGAACTATGCCGAAGAGGCCGCCCAGAGTTTGGGGGTCAAGGAAGGCAAATGGGAAGCCTTCACGCCACGTTCCAGCGATATGCCCAGCGTGAAGGGCAGTCTGGATGGCGGCCGGCCGATGCTGATCCTGCAATGGCGGCCCGGACAGTAATTGGGCCGATAGCCGGACTTTCCCCCAATCCCACAGTTTAGTATTGGTGCCCCGCGCGAAACGGAGCACACAGGGATGGCCTATAAAGTCGCAGTGATCGGGGCGACCGGCAATGTCGGCCGGGAGATGCTCAATGTCCTGATCCAGCGCCAGTTTCCCATCAGCGAAGTGGTGGCGCTGGCCTCCACGCGGTCGGTGGGCAGTGAAGTCTCCTTCGGCGACGGCACCCTGAAAGTGAAGGCGCTGGACTATTACGACTTCAAGGGCACCGACATCGCCTTGATGAGCGCCGGCGGCGAGATCGCCAAAGTCTGGGCCCCCAAAATCGCCGCGCAAGGCTGCATGGTGATCGACAATTCCAGCGCCTGGCGTATGGACCGGCAGGTGCCGCTGGTGGTGCCGGAGGTCAATGCCGACGCGCTCAACGATATTCCCAAGGGCATCATCGCCAATCCCAATTGCTCGACCGCCCAGTTGGTGGTGGCGCTGAAACCCTTGCACGACCAATTCACCATCAAGCGGGTGGTGGTCTCGACCTATCAGTCGGTTTCGGGCGCGGGCAACGAGGCGATGGACGAATTGTTTCGCCAGACACGGGCGGTGTTCGTGGCCGATCCGATCGAGCAGGGCAAGTTCACCAAGCAGATCGCTTTCAATGTCATTCCCCATATTGATGTCTTCCTGGATTCCGGCATCACCAAGGAAGAGTGGAAGATGGCGGTCGAGACCCAGAAAATCCTCGACCCCGACATCCAGGTCACGGCCACCTGCGTGAGGGTGCCGGTGTTTGTCGGCCATAGCGAGTCGGTCAATATCGAGTTCGAAAAGCCGGTAACGGCGGAGAAGGCCCGCGCCGCCCTGCGCGCCGCGCCGGGCATTCTGGTGGTGGATAAGCGCGAAGACGGCGGCTATGTCACGCCCATCGAATGCGCCGGCGAGGACGCCACCTTTGTCAGCCGCATCCGCAAGGACCCGACGGTGGAAAACGGGCTGAATC
>CBHTTW010000432.1:0-2608 GCA_966096025.1 uncultured Alphaproteobacteria bacterium
TTGGGCTTGGAGCAGCCGGTCAGCAGCAAAGCGAGAATAAGGGCGAAAATACGCATGGTAGCCGCGTCCATATCACGCTGGGCGAGAGGGCACGAGGTGCATATTATCGCGGTCATGTTTGTGCCCGAACATTTCCGCGAAGACCGGACCGAAGTGCTGCACGATGCGGTGCGGCGCATTGGTTTTGCCACGCTTGTGACGCAGGGTCTTGAAGCCAATCACCTGCCCATGTTGCTGGAGAATGGCGTGTTGCGTGGCCATGTTTCCCGCGCCAATCCGGTGTGGAAATCGGGACCGGGTGAGGCGCTGGCGATCTTCCTGGGGCCGCATGCCTATGTCTCGCCCAGCTGGTATCCCAGCAAGGCCGAAACCGGAAAAGGTGTGCCGACCTGGAATTACATCACCGTGCATGCGCGCGGGACAATCGACTGGGTTCAAGATGCGGACTGGCTGCGCGGCCATGTTGGCGCGTTGAGCGAAGCCCATGAGGCGGGCAGGGAACAGCCCTGGTCGATCAACGATGCGCCCGCCGGCTATATCGACAGCATGGTGCGCGGGATTGTCGGGTTTGAACTGACCATCGCCACACTCGAGGGCAAGTCCAAGCTCAGCCAGAACCGCGAACCCGCCGATCATGACGGCGCCCGCCAAGGGCTTCTGCGCGATGGCCGGGGCGATGTCGCCGAGCTGATGAAACGCTGATGCCGCGACTGCATAAAGACTGGCTTTGGTATGGCGCGATCCTGGCTTTGGGCGCGGTGCTGTATTTGGTCTGCGCCCTCTACCCCGCCTATCTGCCTTTCTTTCTGCCCTGGGAATTTTCCTGGCCGATTTACTTGGCCACCGCGCTGACGCTTTCGTGGTTTTTCCGCGGCCTGAAGGTCCTACCCAAGTCGCAGCATCCGCCGCTGTGGCGCTCGGCCTGTTTCGTCCTGGGTGTGGCCAGTTTCTGGATCGTGCTGGAAACCCGCATCGACTATTACGCCCAGCACATGTTCTTTGTGCATCGCTGGGCGCATTTTGTGCTGCATCATTTCGGCGCGTTTTTCATCGCCCTGGGGATGAGCGGGCCGGTGCTGTGGGCCGGGATGCCGGATTTTCTCAAGCCGGTGCTAGCGTCGCGGCCGGTGCAGGGCACCGTCTCGTTCCTGCAGCATCCGGTGATGGCGCCCTTCCTGTTTGTCGGGCTGCTCTATCTCTGGCTGATCCCCGGCATTCACACCCGCGTGATGCTGGACGCCCATCTCTATGAGTTCATGAACTGGACCATGGCCATCAATGGCGTGATGTTCTGGTCCCTGATCCTGGATTCCCGCGCCAAGCCGCCCGCGCGATTGTCGCACCTGATGCGCGCCGCCCTGATTTTGGTGATCGAATTGCCGCAAATGGTCTTGGGCGCCATCCTGTCTTTGACCGAGCGCGACATTTATCCGGTTTACACCATCTGCGGACGGGTTATGGACATGACCGCCCTGAACGACCAGCATTATGGCGGGCTGATCATCTGGCTGCCGGGAACCCTGACCAGCTTTGCCGCCATGATCGTGGTGCTGGTGACCATGCGTTTGAACGAAGAAAGAGCCGAACGTGAAAAAGCCCAGTAAAGCTTTCAGTGTTGCGATTTTTCTGGCGACCACGATGGGTGCGCAGGCCGCGCCGTTCGACGTCACCGGCGCCTGGTTCCGCTCCCTGCCGGGCAAGGCGCCGGCGGGCGGCTATTTCGCCGCCCAGAACAATACGGGGCGCGACGTCACCATCACCGGGGCGTCATCGGATGCCTGCGGCATGCTGATGATCCACCAGTCCTCCAACAAGGGCGGGATGAGCGGCATGCACATGATGGAAGAGGTGAAGGTCCCCGCCAGCGGCAAGATCGCTTTCGCGCCCGGCGGCTATCACCTGATGTGCGAGCAGCCCAAGATGAAGATCGGCGGCAAGGTGCCGGTGACCCTGCATCTGGCGGGCGGCAATTCGGTGACGGTGGCGTTTGAGGTGCGTGGGGCAGCGGGGAAGTAAACTTCCAAGGCGCCGGTTCAAGTTGCTCTAGGGCTGCAGCGGCTCGGGAGCGGACACGATGATCTCAAAGTATCCAGACACGTCGCGTTCTTTCGCCGCCTCTGCGATGTCCGATGCAGCCTGCGTGCAAGCTGCTCGGAAAAGCCCATAGTCAGCGCCCTCTTTCCACTCCAATATGAAATCAAGGGAAAGTTGGCCCTGTCTAGTGTGGGGGTTGTAAAACATGCCTTCCACGGCTTCGATTTTTCGTCCGGAATTTTGGGCCCAATCGAAAATGCGCCAAAGTTGGGAAGCTGGGTACAAAGTGATGCCGCCACTTACAATCGGCTTTAGGTCATCTGCGATTTCAGCGTCCAGAATGTCTACTGCCATCTAGGCGACTTTCGCTTCCCATTCCTCGGTCCGCTTCACGATATCACAAACCCCATTTGTCATTCCCGGCGAGCCGCGCGAATGCGCGCGGCGAGGGAAGGGAACTCAGGTATCCGACACCTATAGGTACATCCTACCTGGGTCCCCTTCCCCTCGCGGCGCCCACCGGCGCGCGGGCGGGGGGGACAGATGGGGCGATCGGGCGGGGTGGGGGTGGGGG
>CBHTTW010000433.1:0-2589 GCA_966096025.1 uncultured Alphaproteobacteria bacterium
AGCGTGACTGCCCCATGAGACCACAAAAGTCCAAACAAAAGCCCCAACAAAAGTCTAAGCGCAAAACCGTCACAAAGGCGGGAATTTCGCAGCCAAAGCCTTATGAAACGGGGCTGGACCGGGTAGCGGCCAACCATCAGCCGTTAACGCCCTTGTCGTTTCTGGAGCGGGCCGCGCGCACCTTTCCGGACCATACCGCGATCATCCACGGCCAGCAGCGAATCGACTACCGGACCTTCTACGCGCGCGCGCGGCGCCTGGCCTCGGCACTGGCCAAGCGCGGCATTCGCAAGGGCGACACGGTGGCGGTGGTCCTGGCCAACACCCCGCCCATGCTGGAAGCCCATTATGGCGTGCCCATGCTGGGCGCGGTGCTCAATGCCCTGAACACCAGGCTGGATGCCGCCGCCATCGCTTTCATGCTGGAACATGGCGGGGCGAAAATCCTGATCACCGACCGCGAATTCTCCGCCACCGTCGGGGAGGCGCTCAAGCTGCTGAAGAAAAAGCCGCTGGTGATCGATTATGACGACAAGGAATTTCCCCAAAGCGGCGTCAGGCTGGGCAAGATCGATTACGAGACGTTCCTGAAATCCGGCGACCCGAATTTTGCATGGGCCATGCCGGATGATGAATGGGACGCCATCGCCCTCAACTACACCTCGGGTACCACCGGCAATCCCAAAGGCGTGGTCTATCATCATCGCGGCGCCGCTCTGATGTGCTACGGCAATGCCCTGGCCGGCACCATGGTGGAGCATCCTGTCCTGCTCTGGACCTTGCCGATGTTCCACTGCAACGGCTGGTGCATGCCCTGGTCGCTGTCGGCGGTGGTCGGCACCCATGTCTGCCTGCGCTGGGTGCGGGCGGGCGCGATCTTTGACGCACTGGCTGAGCACGGTGTCACCCATCTTTGCGGCGCGCCGATTGTGATGAGCACCCTGGTCAATGCCGGCGAGGCCGAACGCAAAAGCTTTCCACAGAAGGTACGATTCATGGCCGCCGCCGCGCCGCCGCCGGAAAGCGTGCTGGCGGCAATGGCGGAAGCCGGTTTTGAAGTGGTGCATGTCTATGGCCTGACCGAGGTCTATGGTCCCGCCGTGGTCAATGAATGGCACCAGGAATGGGACGCACAGGACAGCGCCGGACGCGCCGCAAAAAAAGCGCGCCAGGGCGTGCGCTATGCGCCGCTGGAAGGATTGACGGTGTTGAATCCCAAGACCATGAAGCCGGTGCCCGCCGACGGCGAGACCATCGGCGAAGTGATGATGCGCGGCAACATCGTGATGCGCGGCTATCTCAAGAACAGCAAGGCGACGCAGGAGGCTTTCAAGGGCGGCTGGTTTCACACCGGCGATTTGGGCGTGATGTATACGGACGGCTATATCCAGCTCAAAGACCGTTCCAAGGACATCATCATTTCGGGCGGGGAAAATATTTCCTCCATCGAAGTGGAAAATGCCATCGCCAAACATCCGGCGGTGATGTTCGTGGCGGTGGTTGCCAGGCCCGACAGCAAATGGGGCGAGCATCCCTGCGCCTTTGTAGAACTCAAGCCCGGCAAGACTGCAACCGATGCGGAAATCCTGAATTTCGCGCGCGAGCGGCTGGCGAAATTCAAGATGCCGCGCACCGTGGTCTTCACCGAATTGCCCAAGACTTCGACCGGCAAGATCCAGAAATACGTGCTGCGCGAGCGGGCAAAGAGCTTGTGACCAGCTCGCCTGGTTCAGCGGCGCAGCAGCGCCGGACTCTTTTCCGGGCGCGGCCTTCCTGGCGGCGGCGTTCTGCGAAATCGGTGGTCTGACGCTGTTTTTTCTGGCCCGGCGGCGGGCCCAGCTTAGTTAACCGCGGCTTTAAGCCGCTCAAGCTCGTCCTTAATTCGAAGTTTCTGCTTCTTCAGAGCCGCGACACGCATCTCATCCCAGTCGGGATTGGCCATCTCGCTCTCGATAATGTCTTCGATTTTCTTGTGCTGATTGGACAGGTGATTGATATGTCCTTCTAGCGCCATGCATGCACCTCATCGATTGGATTTCGATCGGCCGGCGCGCTGGTAGGCTCGCGCCTAGGCCCCAAAAGTGAAGCACCAATCCCCGCCCCTGTCATCCCCAAAAGGGGGGCACGCGAAACTCTTTGTATCGGTCTTAATAAGTGCTAACGGAAGCCCATGAAGGCGCGGGAAACGGCGAAAAACAAAGCAGAACGGCTGGTTATCGGGCTGTCGGGGGCCTCGGGCGTGGCCTATGGCATCCGCGCGCTGGAAGCCTGCCGCCAGTTGGGGATAGAATCACATCTGGTTATGACCAAGCCTGCGGAAATGACCATCGGGTACGAGACGGAACTTTCACCCCGGCAAGTCGCCGCCAAAGCGGACTACAGCTACGCGGTCTCCGATATCGCTGCGCCCATCGCCAGCGGAAGTTTCAAGACCAGAGGCATGATCGTGGCGCCCTGTTCGGTGCGCACCATGAGCGAGATCGCCACCGGCGTCACCACCAGCCTGCTCACCCGCGCCGCCGATGTGATGCTGAAGGAGCGCCGCCCGCTGGTGCTGATGGTGCGCGAGACGCCGCTGCATCTGGGACA
>CBHTTW010000434.1:0-2559 GCA_966096025.1 uncultured Alphaproteobacteria bacterium
CCGGATGCTGCTGGCCGGACTGACGCGGCATTTGCGGAGCTATTATGCGCGCCGGTTGGACAGCGGCGCGGCCGAGGATGCGGTGCAGGAGACTTTGATCGCCATTCATACCCGGCGCGCCACCTATGATCCGGGCCTGCCCTTCACGGCCTGGGTTTACGGCATCGCGCGCTACAAGCTGATCGACGAATATCGCCGCCACAAGCGCCGCGCCACCGTGCCGCTGGATGAGGCCGGCGATCTGTTCGGTCATGACGATGCCGAAGAGACCATCGCCCGGCGCGATGTCGGCAAGCTGCTGGACAAGCTGCCGCCCGCCAAACGCCAATTGGTGTCGGACATCAAGCTGGACGGAGTTTCGGTGGCCGAAGCCGCCAAGCGCAGCGGGCTTTCGGAGTCGGCGGTCAAGGTGACGGTGCACCGGGCGATCAAATCCCTGGGCGAGGATTTGAAGGAAAAAGGACGCGGCGATGCGGACCGATGACCTGATCGCGCAATTGTCGTCCGGGCTGGAGCCGGTCCAAAGCGGCGCGGTGGCGCGGCTGCTGATGGGTGCCATCGCGCTGGGCCTGGCCGGGTCGGTTCTGGTCCTGTTGATCGTGCTGAGGCCCCGCCCCGACCTGGCGGCCGCCCTGGCCCATCCCGGCATGTGGACCAAACTGGCCTATAGCTTTGCCATTGCCGCCTTCGGCCTGTGGCTGGTGGAGCGGGCCGGACGGCCGGGGGCCTCCCTGACCCTGCCCGCCATCGCCCTGGCCCTGCCCTTGCTGGCAATCCTGCTGCTGGCGGGCCTGCAAATGAGCGCCCCTGGGGCCGACATGCCCGGCCTGGTGATGGGCCGGTCCAGTCGGGTCTGCGCCGTCTATGTCACCCTGACGGCCCTGCCGACCCTGGCCGCCACCTTCTGGGCCCTGAGAAAGCTTGCCCCCACCCGGCTGACCCTGGCCGGGGCCGGGGCCGGGCTGTTCGCCGGGGCTGCCGGGGCCTTTGTCTATTGCTTCCACTGCACCGAGGAAGCCGCCCCCTTTATCGCCGTCTGGTACAGTTTGGGGATCGGCCTGGTCACCGCCCTGGGGGCGCTTTTGGGGTCCCGCCTGCTGCGCTGGTAAGCGGTTGTTCACCATTCAAGGCGTTAATCCTCCAACCGAATTCCGTTGGAGATCCGCCCCATGCGCAAATCCATCACCCGCATTTCCCCCCGTAATTCCATTTTGTCGGCCCTTATAGGCGCCCTGCTGGCCATGATTTTTTCGGTCAATCTGGGCCACGCCGCCGCCATGCCGGATGCAATGGCGGACGGCGCCCGCTATTTTCAGCGCGCCGATTACAAGGCCGCGGTCGCGTCGTGGCAGCCGCTGGCGATCAAGGGCAATCCGGTCGCCCAGAACAATCTGGGCATTCTGTATCTCGATGGCAAAGGCGTGAAGCAGGACACATCCGAAGCGGTGCGTTACCTCTCGCTGTCGGCCGCCGCCGGTTCGTCTCTGGGCCAGAACAATCTGGGCGGGCTGTACCGCGAAGGCAAAGGCGTGACGCGCGACTATGCCAAGGCGGCGCAATGGTTCATGGCGTCGGCTTCCCAAGGCAATGCCGCCGCCATGTACAATCTGGGCCTGATGTATGAGATGGGCCAGGGCATGAAGGCCGAACCCTTCCACGCTTACATGTGGTACGCGCTGGCCGCCGAACAGACCGGCATCGAAAATGCGAGCGCGCATCGCGACGCACTGTGGAACCGCATGACCCCCGCGGCGCAGAAACAGGCCAAGCAAATGGCCGCCACCTGCAAGAGCATGGCGTTCAAGGGCTGCCGGTAAATCCGTTCTTTCACGGTAAAATTCGGAAGCGTCTCAGCACTACATATCCGGTGAAAACCGGCGCAGCGCAGCGCTCCAGCATGGCGCGCTGGTACAGCGGCCACATGACAGCTTTGTTACGGGGATTTGCCGCTACCCGAGTCGATGTCACCCTCCCCTTGAGGGAGGGTCGAAGACGTCTTTGTGCGACCGCACGGAGACGTCTTCGGGGAGGGGTCCAGTGCGGTGCCGGCGCGATAGATGGCCTCAGCCACACAATCGCGGTCCTTCGTCACTTCGACGTTCCAGAATCGAAGCACGTGATATCCCCTGGATTCCAGGAACCGGCTTCGGTCTTCATCGTAGACGGCGACTGTTTCCGTACCATGTTGGCTGCCATCCAGTTCGACGATCAATTTCGCCGAGGGACAGAAAAAATCGACAATATAAGGGCCAATGGGCTGTTGACGGCGAAAACGCAAAGCCGCAAGCCGCTTACGGCGCAAAATGGACCAGAGAATTCGCTCGGCGTCGGTCGCATTGCCACGCAACGATTTCGCCAAGGGACGTTTATGAATTTTCCTGCGGGCGGCGTTCGCTTTTCGCTGTCGCGCCATGACCCCTCCCCGAAATTTACGGCGTAAATTTCGACCCTCCCTCAAGGGGAGGGTAGTTTCTTAGACGTGCTGGCCGCCGTTGATCATCAACTCCGAGCCCGTGACATACGACGATTGATCCGTGCACAGATAATAGATCGCCTTGG
>CBHTTW010000435.1:0-2552 GCA_966096025.1 uncultured Alphaproteobacteria bacterium
TTCCAGGGGCGCGGCCCCAGCGCCCGCAAGGTGGTGGCGGGATGGAAGGTGCCCGCTCCCATCTGGTCGTCATAGGGCTGCAGGATCAGGCAGCCCTGGGCCGCCCAATAATTCTGCAGGGTCAGAATAAGGTCCTGAAAGGTACGGGCTTTGGCCACCGATTCTGCGCCTTTTGGAAGTGGCCGGAAACTATAGGCGGGCCCCCTGCAGGGCAAGCGCGGTGCCGCGCCGCAGCACAGCATCGGCTTGCGGGGTCCAGGAACCGTCTGCTGTGTGCAGAACCAGCCCCGGCAACAGGGCGAAAGGCGCATTCGAACCCTTGCGGACCTGGACAATCACCCGCTTGGGCGCTTCATCCTGGCGGGGCCAGAGCGGGAAAGCACAAAGCCCGCGCTCCGGCAGCGCGCCAAGGGCCTCGTTCAAGCGGTCGGCGCGCAGAATGGCGGTGAAAAAGCCTCCCGAAACCGTGCGTTGCAGGCCCAGCTTCAACCAATCTTTGAGCGCGCCATCGTCCATCAGGGCGGCAGCGCGCGCCGCATCGGGCGAGACCTGGCCTTCGCCATGGAACGGCGGATTGGCGAACACCTGGTCGAAATCGCGCTTCAACTCCGGCGGCAAGGCGAAGATGTCGGCGGCAATGAAAGTGCAGCCGGTGCCATTGGCGGCGGCGTTGTCCCGCGCCAGGGCTGCCAGCGTCTGATCGCGTTCCACGCCGGTCAGCTTAAGGCCCGGCACACGCGCCATGAGACAAAGGCCGGCGGCGCCACTGCCCGCACCCAGTTCCAAAGCGGTCTGGCCGGTGGTTGCGGGCACGGCGGCGGCCAGCATCACCGCATCCAGGCCGGAGCGGAAACCGCCGTCCAGCTGCGCGACTTTCACCCGCCCATCCAAAAATGTGTCGGTCACATCGCGTCCGGTACGGCAGCGCGCAGCAATTTTTCGGCCTGGACAAAATCCTCGTCCAGCACCATCAGGCGGCGCGGCAAAAACCCCATACTTCCGTCCATGACGCTGGCATGGGTATCGAAGACCACCGTCTCAATGCCTTCCTGCGAAAGCAGATTGGCGGCAAAATTCAGCACCACCGGATCGGTGGTTTTCAGGACCGCACGCATGGCCCTCTTATAGCCGAACCGCGCCTTTCTGTCGCCATCGGGCCATCCGGGGAGCCGCTTGGCTGGCCGGGGGCGGTCCGGTATTCTGGCCGGAATGGGTGGGTCAGCGGACGTGCGAGATTCGGTGGTAAAAACCGGCGCCGGAATTTCTCCGGTGGAGCGGCTGCATGCCCTGATCGCCGCCGACATGGCGGCCACCGACAAACTGATTCACAACCGGATGACGTCCGGCGTGGCGCTGATCCCCGACCTGGCCAGGCATCTGATCGATTCCGGCGGCAAGCGGCTTCGTCCCATGCTGACCTTGGCGGCGGCCGAGGCCGGCGGCTATGACGGCGATCATCATGTGCGCCTGGCGGCGGCGGTGGAATTCATTCACACCGCAACCCTGCTGCATGACGATGTGGTGGACGAAAGCGCCCTGCGCCGGGGCAAGGTTTCCGCCAACCTGATGTGGGGCAACAAGCCATCCGTGCTGGTCGGCGACTTCCTTTTTAGCCGCGCCTTCCAACTGATGGTGGAGACCGACAATCTGGCGGTGCTCGACATTCTGGCGGGCGCTTCGGCGGTGATCGCCGAAGGCGAAGTGATGCAGCTCAAATCCTCCAACAATCTGGCGGTGGGCGAAGATCATTATCTCAAGGTGGTATCGGCCAAGACAGCGGCGTTGTTCGCGGCCGCGGCGGAGTCCGGTGCATTGCTGTCGGGCCAGGGCGACGATTTCGTCTCGGGCTTGCGCGCCTATGGCGAAAATCTCGGCATCGCCTTCCAGCTGGTGGACGATGCGCTGGATTATTCCGGCCGCCAGGCCTTGATGGGCAAGACGGTGGGCGACGATTTCCGCGAAGCCAAGATGACCTTGCCGCTGATCCTGGCCTATGCCCGGGCCAAGGAGGCCGACAAGCCTTTCTGGAAGCGCGTGATCGAAACCGGCAACCAGACGGAAACGGATCTGGACCGCGCCATCACCCTGATCGAGCAGACCGGCGCGATGCAGGAAACCATGCACCGGGCGCGCGCCTATGCCGATATCGCCAAAGCCGCGCTCAAGGTCATGCCGGAAAGCGATATCAAGCATGCGCTGGCGGACATTGCGGATTTCTGCGTCGAGCGCGCTTACTAGCGCGGGTCTTTTGCGTCCTGAGTTCGTCGCGCCTTCGCTCATGTACTATTTGTACACATCGCTCGGCGCTCCTGCTCAGGCCACAAAATACCTCGCGCCCTGCTGCTTCAAAGTCCCTCTTCCGTCGGTCCGATATCCTGGCCCGGCACCTCGCGGCTGATGCCGCATTCGGGCACAAAGGTCGGCGCGATCCACCAACCGGGCTGAGCCGCTTTCAGTTTTTCCGCCGCACGAACGCAGCAATCGTCATCGGGAAAAAGCGCAAAACAGGTGGCGCCGCTGCCCGACATGCGCGCCAGCAGCGCGCCCGGCAA
>CBHTTW010000436.1:0-2551 GCA_966096025.1 uncultured Alphaproteobacteria bacterium
GCGCGATTGCTGCGCCCGGTGGTGTCCTTGTCGCCGATCAAAAACAGCACCGGCATCTTCAGCTTTTCCAGCTCATGCACCACCGGCTGGGTGTAGATCATTTCCGAAGTGAGGGCGGAATTCCACGCCACGACTTCCTTGCCCGGGCCGCGGAACATGCCCACCTGCATCTGAATCCACTTGTCGTATTCGGGTTTCCAGTTGCCCGCATAATAGACGGTGCGCTGATATTCCCGCGCGCTTTCGGCGGTGGTGTTCAGCGCCGCCTTGTAAAGGTCATCGACGCTGGTCCAGAGCACGCCCTTGGCGCGGCCGTCTTCCAAGCCCAGCGGATTGACCGAGACCAGCTGTTCGGTGCCTTCGGGATAGGCCATGGCATAGCGCGTCGCCAGCATGCCGCCCATGGAATGGCCCATGATCGTAACCTTCGAGATGCCCAGCGACCCAAGCAGCGCATGGGTGTTCGCTGCCAATTGCTCAAAGCTGTATTGGTAATGCGCCGGTTTGGTGGATTTGCAGAAGCCGACCTGGTCGATGGCGACGACGCGGTATCCCGCATCGCGCAAGGCGTTGATGGTGCCTTCCCAGGTCGCGGCGCAGAAATTCTTGCCATGCAGCAACGCCACGGTTCGGCCGTTAGGTCTTGCCGGTTTCACGTCCATATAGGCCATTTCCATGGCCTCACCCTGGCTGGTGAAACGGTAGAGGCTGACAGGAAAGGGATAGTCGAAGCCTTCCAGACGCGGACCGTATGCGGGTCCGTCCTGGGCAAGGGCTGGTGCGGTCGCGAGCAAGAACAGCAAGGCAAACAGGTATTTCATGAGCACAAACATACGCCTTGCCCGCAAAAGGGAAAGAGTGTGATCCTTGCCCCAATAAAAATGGAGCTGGGGATGGACCGCCGCACCGCAATCGCATTTGGCCTTGCCGCCACAGCATTCCCGCATAGTGTCCTGGCCGACACGGTGGTGGAGGGCGATGGCGTCCTGCCGTCCGATCCCAAAGAGATCGTCACCCTGTGGCCCGGCACCCCGCCCGGCGGCGCGGGCCTGCGCCTGCCGCCCATCCGCGTCACCAATCACGAGCCGCCCTATATCGTACCTGCCGATCGCGCCATCGACCGGGTCGGCATTCCGGTGATGAATGTGTTCCGCGCCGAGCGGCCCGACGGATCGGCCATGATCATCGCCCCGGGCGGCGGTTATTCCCGCGAGATGCTGGATTTTGAAGGCATGGATGTGGCGCGCCGGTTCAATGCCGCCGGTGTGACCTGTTTTGTCCTGCGCTACCGTCTGCCCGGCGAGGGCTGGGCCAACCGCAGCGATGTGCCGCTGCAGGATGCCCAGCGCGCCATGCGGCTGGTGCGCGCCAACGCCGCCCAATATGGCGTCGATCCGACGCGCATCGGTTTCATGGGCTTTTCCGCCGGCGGGCATGTGGCCGCTTCCATCGCCACCCGTTTTGCCGCCAATGTCTATCGGCCCATCGATGCCGCCGACAGGGAAAGCGCGCGGCCGTCTTTCTCGGTGCCCATGTATCCGGTGATCACCCTGGGTGCGGGCGCGCATCAGGGCTCGCGCGACAAGTTGCTTGGGCCGGATGCGCCGCAGGATTTGATCAACGCCTATTCCTGTCAATTGCATGTTCCGGCGGATTGCCCGCCCACCTTCATGGCGCTGGCCGCCGATGATGATGTGGTGCCCGCATTGCCCAATGCCGGGGCCTATTACGCCGCGTTGCAGGCCGCAAAAATTCCATCGCAAATGCACATGTTCGAAGCGGGCGGCCATGGCTTCAGCCTGGCGCGCACGGTGGGCAAGCCGACGGCCGTGTGGCCCGAGCTGTTGCTGGGCTGGGGCAGCGCCCATGGATATTTCAAACCGGCGGCTTAAGCCGCGCGGCGGGCTCTCACGAATTCCAAGGCTTCGCGCAGAACGGCAATGCCGGCGCCATCGCGCACCGCATACTCGCTTAAATGGCGGCGGAACTGGCGCGCACCCGGCCGGCCATTGTAAAGCCCCAGCATCGGCTTGATCAGCGGGTGCAGCCGCGCGCCTTGATGCAACTGGCGTTCGACATGTTCGGCATAGGCGTCGATGGCCGCGTCCAGATCGACCGCCTCGCCGCCGAAAAAGCGTGCATCCACTTCGCTCAACAGAATGGGGTTTTGATAGGCGGCGCGGCCCAGCATAACGCCATCGACATGACGCAGATGTTCCTCGGCCTGTTCCAAAGTCTCGATCCCGCCATTGACCAGGATGGTGAGCGCCGGACGTTCGCGCTTGACGCGATAAACCAGCTCATAGTCCAGCGGCGGCACGTCGCGATTTTCCTTGGGCGATAGGCCTTCCAGCCAGGCCTTGCGGGCATGCACCGCGAACAGGCTCACACCGGCTTGGGCACAAGTATCGATCAGGGCCCGCAGGCTTTCTTCCGGGTCCTGGTCATCCACGCCGATGCGGCATTTGACCGTGACGGGAATCGAAACCGCCGCCCGCATCGCCGCCACGCAATCACCGACCAGTTGCGGCTCGCGCATCAGGCAGGCGCC
>CBHTTW010000437.1:0-2549 GCA_966096025.1 uncultured Alphaproteobacteria bacterium
ACAATGCGCTCGGTGATGACGGTCTGTTGCGGGGCGGGGGCGCGTGACGCGTCCGTCTCGTCTTCCTCGTCATCGGCAAAGGCGAACACCTGGGTCGCCAGCGGCTGGCTGAGCTTGGAGCCGTCGCGATACAGCGCATTGGCCTTCAGTCCCAGCTTCCAGGACAGCATATAGGCCTCGCCGCAATCGGCGACCGCGGCACTGTTGGCCATGTTGATGGTCTTGGAAATGGCGCCCGAGATGAAGGGCTGTACCGCCGCCATCATCCTTATATGCGCTTCCACGCTCAGCGCCCGCTTGCCGATGCGTCCGCAAGGGTTGGCGCAGTCGAACACCGGCAGATGCTGTTCCCTCAGATAGGGCGCGCCCTCCAGAGTCATGGCGCCGCAGACATGCAGATTGGCGGCGTCGATATCGGCCTTGTTGAAGCCCAGGACTTTGAGCATGTCGAAGTCGGGCGCGTTCAGGGTGGCGGCGTCGAGCTTCAGGACATTGGCGCAGAAGGCCGCGCCCAAGGTGTACTTGTTGAAGACAAAGCGGATATCGAAGGCCGATTCCAGCGCCGCCTCGATTGCGCCGATCTCTTCCTCGCCGAAACCCTTGGCGCGCAAGGCGTCGTAATTGAGACGCCCGGCATAGTCTTCCAGGGTGCCATGGCCCACGGCATAGGCGACAATGGCGTCGATTTCGGCCTGGCCATAACCCAGATTGGCCAGGGCCTCGGGAACGCAGCGGTTGATGATCTTGAAATAGCCGCCGCCCGCCAGGGTCTTGAACTTGACCAGGGCGAAGTCCGGCTCAACCCCGGTCGTGTCGCAGTCCATCACCAATCCGATGGTGCCGGTGGGCGCGATGACCGTGGCCTGGGCATTGCGGAAGCCGTGCTGCATGCCCTTGGTCAGCGCCTCGTCCCAGGCGCGCCTGGCGGCATGCGCCAGTTCGGGATCGGAGATGGATTTCAGATCCAGCGCCACGGGCATGGTGGCGAGCTTCTCATAGCCGCCGGTCTCGCCATAAGCGGCGCGGCGATGGTTGCGGATCACCCGCAGCATGGCATCCTTGTTGGCGGCATATTCCGGGAAAGCACCCAGCTCGCCCGCCATTTCCGCCGAGGTGGCATAGGAAATGCCGGTCATCAGCGCCGAAATCGCGCCGGCAATGGCGCGCCCTTCCTTGCTGTCATAGGGAATGCCCGCGCTCATCAGCAATCCGCCGATATTGGCGAAGCCCAGGCCCAGGGTGCGGTAGTCATAGGAAAGCTGCGCGATCTCCCTGGAGGGGAATTGCGCCATCAGCACCGAGATTTCAAGCACGACGGTCCACAGCCGCACCGCATGTTCGAAAGCTTCGACATCGAAGCTCTTGGTGCTGGCTTTATAGTCATCGGCGGCTTCGCCGGCGGGGCCGCGCCGGAAAGCCATCAGATTGAGCGAGGCCAGGTTGCAGGCGGTATCGTCCAGGAACATATATTCGCTGCACGGATTGGAGGCGCGGATTTCGCCGCCCGCCGGGCAGGTGTGCCAGTCATTGATGCTGGTATGGAACTGGATGCCGGGATCGGCGCAGGCCCAGGCGGCGTAAGACACCTTGTCCCACAATTCGCGCGCCTTGACGATCTTGGCGACCTTGCCGTTGCCGCGATTGGTCAGCGGCCAGTCGGCATCTTCCAGCACCGCCTTGAGGAAGGCATCGGTGACGCGCACCGTATTGTTGGAATTCTGCCCCGCCACCGAGGTATAGGCCTCGCTGTCCCAATCGGTGTCATAGGTGCGGAAGTCGATTTCCTGGAAACCCTGGCGCGCGAAGCTGATCACCCGCTCGATCAGATTGTCCGGGATCATGCTTTTGCGCGCGGCCTTGATCTCGCGGCGCAGGGCGGGATTCTTCTGCGGGTCGTAGCAATCCCCGCCCGAGCCTTCGCAATTGACGCAGGCCTTGAGCACGGCTTTCAGGTGCTTTTCCGCCAGCTTGGAGCCCGCCACCAGAGCGGCGACCTTCTGCTCCTCGATCACTTTCCAGTCGATGAAATCCTCGATATCGGGATGATCGATATCGACGATCACCATCTTGGCGGCGCGGCGGGTGGTGCCGCCCGACTTGATGGCGCCGGCGGCGCGGTCGCCGATCTTGAGGAAGCTCATCAGGCCGGAGGATTTGCCGCCGCCCGACAGTTTTTCATCGACGCCGCGCAGGGGCGAGAAATTGGTGCCGGTGCCGGAACCATATTTGAACAGCCGCGCCTCGCGGGTCCAAAGGTCCATGATGCCGCCTTCATTGACCAGATCGTCCTTGATGCTCTGGATGAAGCAGGCATGCGGCTGGGGATGCTCATAAGCGCTGGTCGACTTGGTCAGGCGCCCGCTCTTGTGATCGACATAATAATGGCCCTGGCCCGGGCCATCGATGCCGTAAGCCCAATGCAGGCCGGTGTTGAACCATTGCGGCGAGTTGGGGGCGCATTTCTGCGCCGCCAGCATGTGGCACAGCTCGTCATAAAAGGCGCGGGCATCGCTTTCCTCGTCGAAATAGCCGCCCTTCCAGCCCCAATA
>CBHTTW010000438.1:0-2542 GCA_966096025.1 uncultured Alphaproteobacteria bacterium
GCCTGGCGGCGCTGAATGAGAGCCTGGACACGCCGCCGCCGGAACGCGGCCTGACCCGGGCGCGTCCCGCCAGCGACGCGGTGGCGCTGAAAATCCTGTCGGAGGATTCAGAAATCGCCGCATTGGCCACCGCACGCGAAAGCGTCGCCCGGCTGTGGGATGTCTGCCAGCTGCCGGACTTCCGCAAGCTCTCCACCGACGAGCATGTCAAGCTTGTGCGCAACATCTTTCTGTTTCTCAGCGGCAACGACCGCGCCATTCCCGACGACTGGCTGGCGCGCCATATCGCCCGCGCCGATATCACCGAGGGCGATGTCGCCACTTTGTCCGGGCGGCTGGCGCAGATCCGCACCTATACCTATGCCGCGCATCGCCAGGGCTGGACCCGTGACGGGGCCCATTGGCAAGGCGTCACCCGCGCGGTGGAAGACCGGCTGTCGGACGCGCTGCATGAAAGATTGACCCAGCGCTTCATCGATCGCCGCACCTCGGTGCTGATGAAACATTTGCGCGACGACGAATTCGCTTCTTTGGCATTGGACGAAGCGGGCGGGGTTTCCATCGGCGGCGAGGCTATCGGCAAGCTGGAAGGCTTCCGCTTCGTCCCCGATCCGCGCGCCATCGGCATCCATGGCCGCACCTTGCGTGCCGCGGCGCTGAAAGGATTGGAAAGCGAAATCGCGGCGCGCAGCGCGGCGCTGGCAGGCGCCGAGGACGGCGCCATAACGCTCAGCGAGCATGGCAAGCTGTGGTGGGACGGCGCCATTGTGGCCAGGCTCGCCCCTGGGCCTTCACCGCTGGCGCCCAGTATCGAGATGCTGGCGGACGCGCATGTGAAGACCGACGTCTTGCAGGCGCGGCTGCAAGCCTGGATCGCGGCGCGGATCGCCGCCAAACTGGGACCGCTCTTGGCGCTGCGCGATGCCGCCGACGCCAAGACCGGCGAGCAAAGCGCTCTGATCGGCCAGGCGCGCGGGATTGCCCATCAGCTGGCGGAGAATTTCGCCGTGCTGGAACGCGCCCCCCTGGCGCTGCCGGAAAAACTCGGGCTCCTGGTGCGGGCGCTGCGTCCCTTCGGCGTCTGGTTCGGGCGGCGCACCGTCTATCTGCCCAAATTGCTGCGGCCCGATGCGGCCGCCCTGCTCACCTTGCTCTGGGGTGTGTGGAACAGGAAAGAGCCGCCGCCCGCGCCGCCGGCACCGGGACTGACATCTTTCGCCATCGACAAAGGATCGGACACCGCGCCGCTGCATGCCGGCGGCTTTGCGGTTATGGGCGGGCGCGCCATTCGTTTCGATATGCTCGAACGACTGGAGGATGAATTGGAACAGGCGCTGTCCTCGGGCACCGACGCGGAAACGGTATCCACCAAGCTCGTGTCTTTGCTGGGCTGCGGCCGGGACGAAGCAGCCCTGGTGTTGGCCGCTTTGGGCTGGCGCACCGTGGCGGTTGCGGATGCCAAGCCGGTCTGGCGCAGAGCCAGGGAGAAGCCGCGCCCGCGCGACAAGCCGCGCAAGCCCGATCCGCATTCGCCTTTCGCCGGCCTTGCCGCGTTACGGCTGCGATGAGCCGTATCGACAAATGGCTGTTTCACGCCCGCTTCTATCGCACCCGGCCGCTGGCCCAGGCCGCGACGCAGGCCGGCCGTGTGCGGCTGAATGGGGTGAAGATCGATAAGCCCGGCCATGTGCTGCGGGCGGGGGACGTCCTCACTTTGGGCAAAGGTTCGCAAGTGATCGCCGTAAGGGTTCTGGTACTGGCGGAAAAGCGCGGTCCCGCCAAGCAAGCCCAGACGCTTTACGAGGTCCTTGATTAGTTGAGAAACATTCGCAAAAACTGCGGCCTCAATACTCTTGCCTCACGGCCCGACGCGCCGTAAGCACAGCCCCGTTCGAAAAACGGCGTTTCGCCGCCTGGAGCCTGCCTATGACCTATGTCGTCACCGAAGCCTGCATCAAGTGCAAGTTCATGGATTGCGTCGAGGTTTGCCCGGTGGACTGCTTCTACGAAGGCGAAAACATGCTGGTCATCAACCCCGATGAATGCATCGATTGCGGGGTCTGCGAGCCGGAATGCCCGCCCGAAGCGATCAAGGCCGATACCGAATCGGGCCTGGAAAAGTGGCTGTCGGTGAATGCCGAATATGCCAGGAGCTGGCCCCAGATCACCCAAAAGGGCGAAGCCCCCTCGGACGCTAAGGAAATGCAGGGGGTCCCGGACAAGTTCGAGAAGTTCTTCAGTCCGAACCCGGGTTCAGGGTCTTAACCCTTTCCAACCGGCCTGCCCGTCCCGGCTGTATTCCGCCCACGGAACAACCGTCACAAAGGGTTGAATTGCCTGCCCTTTCGCCCGCACGGAATAAACATCGCCAAATCAATGGGATGGCGCGGTTTCTGCTTCCTTTTTCGACAAACTTGTGATAGGGTCTTTGCTGTTCAGACACAGGACAGACACCCGCCATCCGGCGCCCCACCGGTGGATGAGCCAGTTTTGTCCGCACAGGAAAAAAGATGACCGCTGTTAAGACCCCGCCCAAGCCTGT
>CBHTTW010000439.1:0-2521 GCA_966096025.1 uncultured Alphaproteobacteria bacterium
GGCACCAGGCCCTGGGTGCCTTCGGCGATCTGCCAGTTGATCAGCTTGCGGAACGCGGCTTCGTCCACCTTGCCATCCTTGAAAGGGGTGATCAGGGCGGTAATGGAGCCTTTGATGCGATCGCGAATGCTGGTCATGGTTCGAGTTCCGCGTTTTTTCTTTTGAGACCGGTCACATTTATGCCCCGGGAAGCGCCAACACTTAAGTCCATTATGGCTGCCGGGTGAGGCTTTCGTCTAAGCTGATCCAGGCTTTTCAACAAGACTCGATCCCTATTATCCCGCATGAGATTTTCGCGTGCCTGCCTGTTTTCCCTTCCTTTTTGGGGGGGCCTGTTGGGGACCGGCCTGATCGCCGGAGCCCTGGCCCAGCCTGCCGTGCCGCCGGGCGCCCCCAATCTTCCCAATGCGCCGGCCCGCAGCGGCGATGCGGTGATGACCCTGCCCACGTCCGACAACGCAGCCGCGCCGCGGGTCGGCCGGATCCGGGTTCTGTCGCCGGGCGATCATGACCTGTTCCTGCGCGCTTTCGACACGGCATCGCGCGGCGATTGGGTGACGGCGCGCAATCTGGCGAGCCAAGGACAAAACAGCTTGGCCAAAAGGTTGCTGGAATGGCGCTACGCCCTGGACAAGAACAGCGGCGCGAGTTTCGCCGAAATCGATGCCGTCATCACAGACACCGAAGCCAAAAGCAGCGCCGCGGCCTGGCCGCTGCGCGGCACCCTGCAAGCGCGCGCCGAAGCCCAGATCACGCCGGACATGCCGCCGGCCACCATCGCCGCCTGGTTCGCCGCCCGCGCGCCCAATTCCAGTATCGGCAAGATCCGGTATGGCGAGGCCTTGATGGCGACAGGCGACAAAGCGCGCGGCGCGGCCCTGATCCGTAACGGCTGGAGCGAAGGCAGTTTCGAACCCGATATCGAACAGACGATCCTGCAAAATGACAGTGCCAGCCTGACCCCGGAAAGCGATCGCGCCCGTTTGGACAATCTTTTGTGGCGGAGTGAAATCACCGCTGCCAAACGGCAGGTTTCCCGCGTCGATGGCGCCGCCGCCGCCATCGGCAATGCCCGTATCGGGCTCCTCTCTTATGGTTTCCCCAAGGCACAAGCCGATCTGGACAAGCTCGGCGACAAAAACGACCCCAATCTGCTGTTCGACTGGTCGCGCGCGCTGCGCCTGGCCGACCGCGACAGCGAAGCCCATGCCGTGCTGCTCAAGGTGCCGACGGCGCCCATGGTCAAGGATCATGCGGCGCGCTGGTGGTCTGAAACCAATGCCCAGGCGCGCGATGCGCTGACCAAAGGCGATCCTCGCCTGGCGCTGGAACTGGTGGAGCATGCCGGCTTCACCAGCGGCGACCAGTATGCCGAACAGCAATTCCTGGCCGGTTTCATCACTCTTCGCTTTTTAAAGGACCCGAACCCGGCCTTGGCCGCGTTCCAGCGGCTGGATGCGGCCGTCTCGCGCCCGATCAGCAAATCCCGCGCCCAATATTGGCAGGGCCGCGCCCATGAGGCGCTGGGCGATACCGCCGGCGCCCTTACCCGCTACCGCCAGGCCGCGCTCTATCCCGAGACTTTCTACGGCCAGGTTGCGCTGGCCCGCATCGATGCCGGCCCCCTGCTGCACTTGAGCGAGACGGCGGTGGAGGCGGTGAGTGCCGGCGCGGTGGAGGACGATGCGCTGATGCCCCAGATCAAGATCCTGGCCGAGTTGGGCCAGGCCGCCAGCCTGCGCCTGTTCGTGGACCGTATTGTCGAAACCCATTCTTCGCCTCAGCACATCAAGCGGCTGATGATGCTTTTGACCAACTGGGGCTATCCCGAGATCGCGGTTCGCTTGGCCAAGGGCCTCAGCTATGCCGGCACCATGATGCCGGCCTTCACCCATCCGGTGATCGCCCTGCCCGGTTATCCCGGACCCGGCGAGGCGCCCGATCCCGCGCTGGTGCTGGGGCTGATCCGCCAGGAGACCGAGTTCGACGCCTATGCCATCTCAAGCGCCGGGGCGCGCGGGTTGATGCAGATGATGCCGGCCAGCGCCAAGGTGGCGGCCAGGCAGGCCAAGCTGGCTTACCGGCCCGCCGCGCTGCTCAGCGACACGCGCTACAACATGCAATTGGGCATGACCGAATATCGCGCCCATCTGGACCGTTATGGCGGCTCCTGGGTGCTGGCGGCGGCGGCCTATAATGCGGGCGCGGGCAATGCCAAGAAATGGCTGGCGGCCAATGGCGATCCGCGCACCGGCGATCCCATAGACTGGATCGAGCAGATCCCCTTTGGCGAGACCCGCAATTACGTTCAGCGTGTTTTGGAAAATGCCCAGGTCTACCGGGCGCGGCTGGCGGGCAAGGACGCGCCGCTCAGAATTCTGGAAAATTTGTATGCGCCGGGCCAGCCCAATATGCCGGTCCTGGCGGCGAAATGACTATCTAAAGAATTTGAGCCACTCGCGCGCCAGCTTCTGCGCTTCCGCGATCTGGATGGTGCTCATTTCCGAGGCCACCTGATTGC
>CBHTTW010000440.1:0-2506 GCA_966096025.1 uncultured Alphaproteobacteria bacterium
GTCACGCCGTGGTGCGCAAGGTTCTTTCCTATGCGCTGGGGCGCGGCATCCAGGGAACGGATCGTCCGGCGATCGAGCAGGTCGTCGCACGCGTCGGCTCCGAGGGTGATACGTTCAACAGCGTCATCCTGAATGTGGTGAAGAGCTTCCCGTTCCAGAACGCCAAGGGGGGCGCGGTCAACGCCGCCGCCAATGCCGACGACAAACCCCAAAAGGGACTGCAACCGATCAGCTTGTCCGCCGGAGGAACCAGCAAATGATGATCCCACGCTCGCCCATGAGCGGCCGCGCCTGGCTTCGCGGCGCCGGCTCCGTTGCCATCGCGCTGCCGTTCCTGGACGCGATGATCCCGGAAAGCCTGATCGGCTCGGCCGAAGCGGCGATGCGCACCGCCAAGGCGATGCCGAAGAACCGCTTCGCGCTGCTCTATTATCCCAATGGGCTGGAATCGGATCACTGGTATCCGAAAACCGACGGCGCCGATTACGACATGACCGGCCTTTCCATGGCGCCGCTAAAGCGCCATCAGAAGGATTTCCTGCTGCTGGGCAATTTGGCCGTGCCCATGGCCCTGTATGATGCGGCCGGCGACCATGCCAAGGCGATCGGCTGTTACGGCACCGGCGTGCGGATCAAGAAGACCGCGGCCGACGAAATCCAGTGCGCCATTTCCTTCGATCAGGTGATGGCCGGCAATATCGGCAACCGCACGCGCTTTCCCTCGCTGGAGCTGGGCCTGGACTATGGCCGCATGGAAGGCGGCTGTGATCCGGGTTACGCCTGCATCTATTCCAACAATGTCTCCTGGAAGGACACCAAGACTCCCGCGATCAAGGAGGTCAATCCCCGCGTCGTCTTCGACCGGCTGTTCGGCAATGCCCAGGCCAGCGACCATGCCGGCGAATCCCGCGATCAGCAGGAGACCTATAACCGTTCCATCCTGGACTATACCAAGGCCAGCCTGACCCAGATCAACACCCAGCTTGGCCAGAATGACCGCCATCGAATGGATGAATATCTCACCAGCATCCGCGAGATCGAACACCGTCTCGACGCGCCGCCGTCCGCCCTCAAATTGCCCAAGGGGGCGGTGCGTCCCACGCGTGTGCCCGACACCTTCAAGGATCATTTCCGCCTGATGTCCGACCTGCAGATACTGGCCTTCCAGATGGACGCCACCCGCATCTCGACCTTCATGCTGGGCGTGGAACAGAGCCGGCGCACCTATAACGAGATCGGCATTCCGGAAGAACATCACGGGCTGACTCATCACGCCGGGGATCCGGCCAAGATCGCCAAGGTGGTGAAGATCGACACCTATATGGCCGAGCAGTTCGCCTATTATCTCGACAAGATGAAGTCGGTGAAGGAAGGCGGCAAAACCATGCTGGACAATGCCATGGTGCTGCTCGGCAACGGCAACGGCTTTGCCGCCAGGCATGACCATGTCAATTGCCTGTCCGTGCTGGCGGGCCGCGGCTGCGGCACCCTGGACCCCGGCCGGTACATCAAATATGCGGAAGGCACGCCGATGTCGAACCTTTGGCTGTCTTTGATGGACAGAATGGAAACAAAGGTGGAGCGCCATGGCGATTCAACCGGCCGCCTGACGGGGCTTACGGCGGCTTGACCTCCCGGATAGACTGTCTTGGCCGGTTTTTTTGCGGGAGTGCCCTGAACTTCAGGGCCTGGGGATTTGTTTCGGCGCTTGTGCTTTGTTCGGGAACGGCGGCCTGGGCGGTCGATTTGGCGGTGGAGAAAATCGCCGCCCAGATCACGGCGCGCTCGGCCTCTCGCAATGTGTTCAAGATCGAGGATGTGCATCAGCGCATGCAAAGCGCCATCAACTGCCTGGTGGGCCCCAAGGGCGAAGGGTTCGACGCGGCGGCCCCCAATCCCTGTGCCGCCAGCGGCAACGGGCTGATCCCGGACTCCGACCCGTCCAAAAAGGATGCCTATTTGGAAGTGGTGGCCAAGCTGAAGACCGGCATTGCCACCACCGATCGCGGTGCCGCGATGCAGATCGCGCTAGAGGCGGCGGACTCGATCGTATCGATAAATGACCAATAAGAGCCTGGAGCGACCGCTGCCAAGGGCTCATTTTGCGAGACTTTCGCCATAACGCTTTTGTCGGCTTTTCGTCAGGGTGGGCCTGATTTCGCGCCGCTCCTTCTGTCCCCGTCAACCGTTCCTGCCCGCCAAGCCTTGCAGGTCTCTCGAACCTGTGCGAATTGTAAAAACGGGCGTTAAACCGTGATTTTGTCTTGAAAAAACCGTCTCACAAACTGCGTATCCCCGGCACCATCGCGCGCGATCTGGGCGTGATGATCGTGTCCGGCATGCTGCGCCCAGGCATGGTTCTGGAGGGCGAAGTCGAAGCCAGCGACCAGCGCAAGGTCTCCCGCTCGGCCTATCGCGAAGCGGTCCGAATCCTGGTGGCAAAGGGACTGGTCCATTCCAAGCCCAAGGCCGGCACGCGCGTCAATGACCGCACCGCCTGGCATCT
>CBHTTW010000441.1:0-2501 GCA_966096025.1 uncultured Alphaproteobacteria bacterium
CCCGGCGCGGTGAACACCTATTCCATCGAAGCCATGATGCAGGACGGCAAGGCGCTGCAGGCCGGCACCTCGCATTTCCTGGGCACGCATTTCGCCGAGGCCCAGAATATCCGCTTCCAGAACGATGCCGGCGGCATGGATTTCTGCAACACCACCAGTTGGGGCGTTTCCACCCGGCTGATCGGCGGGGTGATCATGACCCATGGCGACGACGACGGCTTGCGCCTGCCGCCCGCCATCGCGCCCAAGCAGATCGTGGTGGTGCCGATGCTGCGCGACAAGCCGGAAGATGCCGAGGTCCTGAAATATTGCGAGGAGCTGGTGGCGATGCTGAACAAGGAACGCGCCTTCGGCCAGCCCTTGCGCGCCCATCTGGACACCAAGAAAATCAAATCGGCGGAAAAGCGCTGGAACTGGGTGAGGCGCGGGGCCCCCATCATCATCGAGATCGGGCCGCGCGATGCGGCGGGCGGCGTGGTGACCTATATGCGGCGCGATGCCTTGCGCGACGGCGACAAGGTCAAATCCATCGCCAAGCCGAAACAGGATTTCCTGGAAAATGCGGTGCAGCTCCTGGCCGAAATCCAGGCCGGGCTGTATGCCGAGGCCAAGGCGCGGCTAGACGGCAATATCAAAAGCGGCGTCACCGATTGGAAGGGCGTGGAGGATTACTTCGCCGGCAGCGATGAAGACTTTAAAGGCTGGCTGAAAGTATCCTGGTCAAGGCCGAGCGGCGCCGAGCTGGACGCGGTGGACACCAAATTGAAGGGCCTGAAACTCACCATCCGCAATGCCCCGCTGCAACAGCCGGAGACATTCGCGCCTTGCCTGTTCACGGGAAATGCGGGTGTGGAAGAAATCCTGATCGGGCGGGCTTACTAGCGGCGCCTGCGCCGGAAGGGCTCGCAGGCGATGCCGTCGCCATCGCCATCCAGCCGCGACTCGTAACCGGGTTCACCAATGGAAATCGGCGCGGCGCCCGCGGCCCATGCGGCGGCACAATTGCGATAATGAATGCCGCTCGGCGCGCTTTCAGTATCCGTTTCATCCGCCTCGTGCGACCATGACGCCTGGCGCGCCGGCAGGTCATTGGGCCGGAACGGCGCCGGAGTCCATTCCGCTTTGGCGGTTGCCACGGCCTTTCTTACCGAATCCATCGGCACGAACGGGCTCAGCAGAAATGCCGCGAAGGCGGCCAGAAAGGTGAGACAGGCGGCGAAACCGTTTGCGCGCACGCCCTTGGAGAATTTTTTCCACCGCGATGTACGTTCAACGCGCGGCGTGACCGCGGCAAGTATCTTTCGAAGTGATATGAGATCGCCGCCGGGGCCCTGCCCGTCCTGGACGATCGAATTGTCGGGCGGCTGCGTCAACTAGAGCTGGCTGAAAGCCGCGTACAAAACCAGAAGCGCGGCGCTGATGCTGAGAAGCGGACCCATCATCGAACGCTTGCGCGGATGGAAAATCCATTTCTTCGGACGAATGGGTTCGTCGTCGTAAAGTGTCCAGCTATCCTGAAACATCTTGTCCCCTAACCCGGTCCCAAAACCCGATTTGTATGTAAGAAGGTTAGGAGCGAACCTCTTACCGCCCTTTTAATGGAACCTAAGAAAGTTAGGGGTATTTGCTTTTGATCCCCAGCCCCGTCAGCGTCCCGGATCGATACAGGGCGGCGGGTTGAGCAGCGGTTCCAGCTTGCGGCCATCCAGGCTCACGTAAGCACTGTCACCATTCATCGCATTGGAGCGGCCGCGCCGCGTGCGTTGGTTACCGCGGTTGTTACCAAGCGGAATCGCAATCCCATCGGGCAAGGGCACGCGGCCGGATGCGACGTCGGCGGGAATGACCGGCTGGCCATTGGCGTCCGTTCCGGCGGCATAATCCACCGCCGCCGCGCAGGGCGTGGTGGGACCGCCGTCCAGCAAGGGATCGGGCGTGGAGGGCCCGGTGATGGTCCCGGCCTGGCCCGGCTGCCCGGCCGCCAAAAACAGCACCGCAGCCAGCAAAGGGGCCAACCGCCACACGAAATTAAATTGCTTGTTGTGCACTGCAATAATTCCAATTATGTCGTGACAGACCGTCAAAATCACTCTATCAAGCAAACCCATAAAAGAACGTGACCGCGCTAGAACGGCCAAGTTCGGGGAGAAAATTAGAAGCCGGAGCCCAAAGCTCCGGCTTTTTATTTTGGGGGTGAGAAGCGGCGCCATGGGCGCGAGCAGGTCCAGTGGACCTGCGAGAGCGACGAACGCCCTGAGCGTAAGCGAAGGGCCGGATTGCTAGAGCTCCAGCCAGCCAAAGCCGATGGCGGCGTAGAACACCACCCACACCACCGCAGCGATCACACTGGCGATCACGGCCTTTTTCTTCAGCATGGGATTAAGCGGGGCGCCGCTTTCCGGATCGCGCTCGCTGCCCAGCCCCACCGGCAACAGGCAGAACAGGCAGAGGAACCACAGCACCGCATAGGCGCTGAACAGCACGACATAATGCAGGCCGTC
>CBHTTW010000442.1:0-2497 GCA_966096025.1 uncultured Alphaproteobacteria bacterium
CGCCGATGCCGGTGGGGCCGTAAAGCTTGTGGCCGGTGATGGCATAGAAATCGATATCCAGCGCCTGGACATCGACCGGTTCATGCACTGCACCCTGGCAGCCATCGGCCAGCACCGGCACACCCTTGGCGTGGGCGCGGGCGATGATCTCCTTCAGCGGCGTGATGGTGCCCAGCACATTGGACATATGGGTAACCGCGACCAGCTTGGTCTTGGGCGTGATCGCCGCATCCAGCGCCTCGATATCCAGGCTGCCGTCATCGCGCACATCCACCCATTTGAGCACCGCGCCCTGGCGTTCGCGCAGGAAATGCCAGGGCACGATATTGGAATGATGCTCCATCACCGTCAGCACGATCTCATCGCCCGGCCGGATCGACGGCGAAAGATAGCTGTAGGAAACCAGGTTGATCGCTTCGGTGCCGCCCTTGGTAAAGACGATCTCGTCCTCGCGCGCGGCATTGAGAAATTTCTGCACCGTGCGCCGCGCCGCTTCATAACGGTCGGTGGCGGCGGCGGAAAGGAAATGCACCCCGCGATGGACATTGGCATATTCGCTTTGGGCGAAGTCGCGCATCGCATCCAGCACCACACGCGGCTTTTGGGCGCTGGCGCCGCTGTCGAGATAGACCAGCGGCTTGCCGTAAACCTGGCGCGACAGGATCTCGAAATCGGCGCGGGCCTTTTCGGCGTCGAAAGATGCGGCGATTTTGGTTTGGGCGGTCATGCCACCGCCCTCAGCGCCGTCAAGAGTTCGGTGCGCACCAGCTCGCGCTGATCGGTATGGGCGATTTGGGCCACCGCATCTTCCAGGAAGGCTTGCAGCAACAGGCCCCGTGCCTGGCTTTCCGGAATGCCGCGCGCCCGCAGGTAAAACAGGGATTCCGCGTCCAGGTCGCCCACCGCCGCGCCATGGGCGCATTTCACGTCATCGGCGAAGATTTCCAGTTCGGGTTTCAGGTCGGCCTCGGCGCCTTCACCCAACAACAGCGCCTTGGCGGTCTGGCTGCTATCGCTGCCGTCGGCGCCCTTGGCCACCGTCACCTTGCCCTGATAGACGGCGCGCGCGCTGCCGCCCGCGACATGCTTGAACAGTTGGGTGCTGTTGGTGTTGCCCACCCGGTGAATGACATGGGTGGTGACGTCGCTGTGACGCTTGCTGTCCAGCACCGACACACCGGAAAGGTGCGCTTCGGCACCCTCACCTTCCAACGATACTTCCAGCTCCATGCGCGACAGCTTGCTGCCGAAGCCGGCGAAATGGCCGCGATAGCGGGCCCGCGCCGCCAGATGCAACGAGACTTCCTCGACCAGCACGGCATCGCCGGCTTCGGGTGAAATCCGCACATGTTCCAGCACCGCGCCTTGGCCCAGCACGATTTCAAAACCGACATTGCGGAATTCGCAAAGGCCGACGCCTTCCGCGATCGTGAGCGACGCGCCCTCTTCCAGCACCAGCAACCCGCGCACATGACCCGCGCCGGAAAAATCCAGCTTTAAGACATCGGCGATTTGCGCCCCCTTGGGCACCCTGAGCGCCACGCCACCCGCCGACAATGCCAGGGACGCGGCGCGCATCACATTCTGGGTGGGAGGGGCGATATGATCCATCACCCAGGCGGGCGGATTGGGTTCGGCAAGGTCGAACATCTCCACCCCGCCGGGCAAATGACCGACCTGCGCTTGCGCCTGCGCCGCGCCCAGGCCCGCTTCACCCAAGGCGGACTTGAGGTCGGAATATTTCCATTCCTCGATCCGGCGATGCGGCACGCCATGGCTGTGCACCACCGCGGCAGCCGCTGCCTTGCGATCAAGGTTCAGGGCCAAGATCATGCCGGCTTCCTCATGCTGCTTGGCCCACAATATGCTCGTAACCCTTGGCTTCCAGTTCCAGTGCCAATTCCTTGCCGCCTTCCGCCACAATGCGGCCCTTGGCCAGGACGTGAATGCGGTCGGGCACGATATAATCCAGCAGGCGCTGGTAATGGGTGATCACCAGCATGGCGCGCCCCGGATCGCGCAGCGCATTGACGCCTTCCGCCACCAGCCGCAGGGCATCGATGTCCAGGCCGGAATCGGTTTCGTCCAGGATCGCCAGCTTGGGCTCGAACAGCGCCATTTGCAGGATTTCCAGCCGCTTCTTCTCGCCGCCGGAAAAACCGACATTCAGGGCGCGCTTCAGCATTTCTTCGCTGACATTCAAGGTCTTGGCCTTGGCCCGCACCAGCTTCAGCACGGCCACGGCATCCAGGTCCGATTCACCACGCGCCCGGCGCTGGCTGTTCAGCGCCGTCTTCAGGAACATCATGGTGGTGACGCCGGGGATTTCCACCGGATACTGCATGGCCAGGAACACGCCCCTGGCCGCGCGCACTTCGGGCGCCAGCGCGGCAAGATCTTCGCCGTTATAGGTGATCGAACCTTCGGTAATGTCGTAACCGGCGCGGCCCGCCAACACATAAGACAAGGTGCTCTTGCCCGAGCCATTGGGGCCCAT